>JBEKRW010000122.1:0-7244 GCA_049517595.1 Candidatus Cybelea sp.
AACGTACATTCGATCGTCCGATTGTGAGCGACGATCGTGTGCGCCGTTGATACGCTTCCATGAAACGCCACACCATGGAGGCTCGCATGAATCAACGCATCATTCTCCTGCTGCTCGCCCTCACGCTGGGCGCCTGCTCGGCACCCGGCGGCTCCACGCCGCAAACCTACTCGCCCGGCGCACGACCCGCCACTTCGACGCAATACACGGTCGTCAGTCTCGACACGCTCGGCGGCGCGTCGGCCGGTGCGAACAGCATCAACAACCGGAATTGGGCAAGCGGCCTCTCGAGTTTAGGCTCGAGCTCCTACATACACGCGGCGCTGTGGGAAAACCGCGGCACGCCGATCGACCTCGGCACGCTCGGCGGCCCCAATAGCGCGGTCGAGTGGCCCGTGAACAACGATCGCGGCCTGATCGCCGGCATCTCCGAAACGAGTGAAGCACAAAAACTCGGTGAGACTTGGTCGTGCGCGGAAGGCTTCTTTCCGCAGCCACCGAGCGGACATATCTGCCGCGGCTTCGCATGGCAAAATCACCACATGACGCAACTCCCAACGCTTGGCGGAAACAACGGCTTTGCCACCGGCGCCAACGACCGCGGCCAAATCGTCGGTTGGGCCGAAACCCGCAAGCACGACTCCACCTGCACGCCCCCACAAGTGCTCGGATTCGAAGCGGTAATCTATCGGCTGCGCGGCGGCAGGAAGATTCAAGAGTTGCCGCCCTATCGCGGCGACAAAGATGGCGCCGCCACCGAAATCAACGATGCGGGCCAGATCGTCGGCATCTCCGGCCGCTGCGACCAAGCCGTTGGGCGATTCACGGCGCACCACGCCGTAATGTGGGAACGCGGCCGCACGATCAATCTCGGCAATCTCGGCGGCACCGCCTGGAATACGCCGATGGCAATCAACGCGCGCGGCGACGTCGTCGGCTTCTCAGATCTATCCGGCGACTCGTCCGGCAACCCGAACTTCCACGCATTTCTGTGGACCAGAAAGAACGGGATCCAAGACCTCGGAACGCTGTACGGTGACGAGTACAGCGAGGCACTCGGCATCAACGACTCGGGTGCGATCGTCGGCGTTTCGTACAGCGTCAGCTTCTCCACCTCGCGCGCCTTCATCTACGAAAACGGGAAGATGACCGACCTGAATACCCTGATCGGGTCCAGCCCATCGCTCTATCTTCTGTTTGCGAACGACATCAACGACAAGGGTGCCATCGCCGGCGGTGCTTGCGTCCTCGCGAGCGGCTCGTGCGGCAGCTCGCAACCCGCCTTCATGGCCACTCCCGTGGCGAAGTAGTGTCATCCTGACCCTTCGACCCGCTTCGCTCGCTCAAGACGACGGGCACCACGGCGGGGCGCGTCACGATCCGCTAGGCCCGAGCGCTAGCACTAAATTCGGTATGTGGCAAGAGCGAGCGTGGAGCAAGCGCGACGACCGCGAGATGGCGTTCAGCGTATGCAAGAGCAGCGTAGGGCGATGGAACGGCTTCGACGCCATCCTGTATGATGCTTCGGCCGGCCTCTCGGAGCAGCAGTTCGTCCGTTATAACGTGAGTATGCAGGTGGGAAACCCGTTGCTCGTAACGAGCCGCTGCGACGGCGAAACGCTGCGCCGCCTGCAGGTGCCCGGCGATGTGAAGATCGTGCCGCCCGGCATCCCGCGCGTCTGGGAGACCGAATCGGCGACGACCAAACTCTCGATGTACCTCAACTCAACGCTGATGCTGTCGACCGCCGCAGCGATGGGCGTCGATCTCGAACGGGTCGCGATCCGGCCTCAGCTTCACCTTCGCGATCCAAGAATCGAACACGTCGGCTGGGCGATAAGAGCCGAACTCGAGACCCCGGAACCACTGGGACGCCTCTACGCCGAAAGTCTCGGCCTGGCACTGGCAGCGCACGTTCTCCGCACTTACGGTCCAACTCGTCCGATCGCCAGCGGCGCGCGCCTGCCGCAGCGGCGTCTCACCCGCGTGCTCGACTTCGTGCGCACAAACATCGCGAGCGATCTCTCGATGAGCGAGCTCGCCGCCGTGGCGGGCGTCAGCCCGTCGCATTTCAAGGCGCTCTTCAAACAGAGCATCGGAATGCCCGTGCACCAATACGTCATCCGGAGGCGCGTCGAGTACGCCGTCGAGCTACTGCAAAACGATCGCGCCGTGCTCGCCGACGTGGCGCTTCAAGCCGGCTTCGCGAATCAAAGCCATCTCGCGCGATGCATGCGCGCCACGCTCGGCATCACCCCCGGAGCCCTCCGGCGCACTCTGTCATAGTGCATCGGCCACCATCAACGTGGCCCCCGCAATCAGGAAGTTCAAAGCAAACTCGGACCAGTTTCCATGCACTTCGGGGTGAGCCACCAAGAGTGGAATCCACACCAGCACGCCAAAGACCGTCAGCATCGCCGCCATCAGGCGCATCGCGCGCCGTGCTCGCACGTTCACGAGCATTGCAACGGCCGCGAGTGCAAACGCGACCGTCGTGAAGATCACCCAGAACGTCTGATTCGGTGGAATCCACTTCGGGACCAAGCTCGCCGTCACGCCTTCGTAGACGATCTGCGCGAGCGTGAAGGAAATCGTGCAAAGGCCCAACCCGATGCGCGCCACAAGGCGCAGCGTCCTCGACTGCGCCGCACTAGCACTGGTTATCGCGTACAACGCTAGCGCCCCGCAAAATAAGCAGAGCTGTTCGGAGAAGCCGTCGTATTCCCCGAAGACTCTTGGCGCAGCGACGATGCCCGGGATGCACGCCAAGGCGAAGAGCCCGTACACGACGAGGAGAACGTTCGACGCCGCGCGCAGCGTTCGCGGGAACAGCATCCCGATTCCACCGGCGATCAGAGCGATCATCAGCGCGTTGCCGATAAACGTGCCTGAAGGCAGGCGCAAGATCCGATGCACGCTCTGCCAAGTGTCGGCGTCGTGCCACATCAGCGCGATCGCGCCAAAGAGCGCTGCCGACCCCCCGAAGACAATCCGCCCGTACAACGCCGTTTTCATACAAAACGTAGCGCCCGTTCGCCAGGCCTTGTGACCCTAAGCCGCCGGCTTATGCGCCAGCTCTTCGTACTTTCGGAAGATGACGAAATAGCTCGCCCCGATAAAGACGATCGCGAAGGCGAGCAGCGCGTCGCCGATTGTCGCAGTGAGGCTTCCGCGATGGGGCATGATCGCGCGGACGGCATAGCGCAGCCCGAAGGCGGCCGCGAAGATCACGATCGTCACCCACGACGAGCCCAGATACATCACGCCCGGGCGATCCGTGGGGCGAACGTCGGTGTGAACGCCGCGCAGAATTCCAAACGGCAATCCGACGATCCCGCCCACGACGACGCCAAGTGCAATCTCCAGTGGCGGCGCGGGGTTGAGCATATTGTTCGCGTAGATCACCCACGCCGTCAGGGCGCAGAGGATGATCGGCGAGACCCACATTCGCGTGACGCTGATGCGCTGCGGCCGCATCATGCGAACGGCGAGCACGACCACGACGATCAGGAGTGGGATCAGCTGAACCCACCCCGGGACCTCGGGCGTTGCTTGCGATCCTATTTGATTTCGACTTTCGCGCCGGCTTCTTCGAGCTTCTTCTTCACCTGCTCGGCTTCGTCTTTAGTCACGCCTTCTTTTACGGCCTTAGGGGCGCTCTCGACGAAGGCTTTGGCTTCGGTCAGGCCGAGGCTCGTAAGCTCGCGGACCGCCTTGATGACCTTGATCTTCTCCGGACCAATCTCGGCGAGAATGACGTCGAACTCGGTCTTCTCGGCTTCCGGCGCTGCGGCGGCACCCGCACCGGCGGCCATCATTGCGACCGGCGCGGCGGCGGAGACTCCATATTTCTCCTCGAGCTGCTTGACGAGATCGGCAAGTTCGAGAACGGTGAGTTTATCTATCTGTTCGATGACTTCGGCGATTGCCATGATACGTATATTCCTTATCTAAGCGTTTGAGGCTGCGGCTTTTTGTTCGCGAATGGCGTTGAGCGCGCGGACGAGTCCGCTCTGGTTGCCCTGCAACACGGTTACGAGGCCGCGAAGCGGATTCGCAAGCGTGCCGACGAGCGAGGCGAGAAGTTCGATTTTCGGCGGAAGCTTGGCGAGCACGTCGACCTGTTTTGCATCGACGATTTGGCCGTCGATGTAGGCCGCCTTGATCCCGACCTTTTTAACGGTATCGCTGAAAGTTTTGAGCGCCTTGGCCGGCGCGACCGGATCGGCTCCGGCAAAAACTACGCCCGTCGGTCCGGCGAGAAACGACTCGACCTGCGACGCAAGATCGCCGGCGGCGATGCGAAAGAGCGTGTTCTTGACGACCGAGTAGCTGTTGCCGTCTTTACGCAGCTCGCCGCGAAGCTTGGTGATCTCCGCTACGGTCAGCCCTTGATAATCGGTGAAAAACAAGCTCTTCGCTGAGGCGAGTTTCTCGGTGAGTTCTGCGACTGAGGCTTCTTTACGCGCGGTCGGCATTCGTACGTTTCCCCGGCGCAAACGCGCCACAGTGAAAAAGAAAAGCGCCCCGAGTCGAGGGCGCTACGTCGAACGTTCGCATCGCCGCAGCGATGCCGAACCGTCTGTCTTGCGTCCTCGGTAGCCATAATTAAGGCCTTGCGGCCGGCCACGGTCTTTGGAGCCGTCGGTTAGCCTACCATAGCGGCGCCGGGGAGCGCAAGCATTTCGGCCCGAACCCGCCCGAATGCCAACCGACCTCAGTCCGGCCGAGGCGCTCGAAAGGCTCAAAGCCGGCAACGCGCGCTTCGTCGCCGGAACTCCTCAGACCGACCCGCTCGATGCCGCCGTGCTCGAACTGGCCGGGGGCCAGAGTCCGCACGCAATCGTGCTCGGCTGCTCTGATTCGCGCGTGCCGATCGAAACAATTTTCGATCAGGCCCCGGGCAACGTCTTTGTCGTTCGCGTCGCCGGCAACTTTCTCAACGACGACATCTTCGGCTCGATCGAGTTCGGCGTTGCCGTCTTGAAGGCGCGGCTGATCCTCGTGCTCGGGCACACCAACTGTGGCGCGGTAACCGCCGCCGTCGCGTACGTCAAAGATGGAACGACGCAGCCCGGGCACATCGCCCGTATCGTTACTGCCATCGAACCCGCAGCCAAGGCCACGCGCGACACTCCGGGCGACTGGCTTACCAACGCTATCGCCGAAAACGTGCGACGCACCGCACAAGCAATGACGGCCGGCTCGACGATCATCGCCGACGCGGTGGCGCGAGGTGATGCCAAAATCGCCGGCGGCATCTACGAGCTACACACCGGCCGCGTCACCTTCTTTTTAGCTAAGGACGGCCCCAGGGGTTAGGCCGTAGCCTTCACCCGGTTGGGATCGACCTTGACGCCCGGGCCCATCGTGCTGGCCAGCGTCACGCTGCGAACGTAGGTGCCTTTGGCAGCCGACGGCTTCGCACGAACGATTGCGTCCAGCAACGTCGTGATGTTCTCCAGCAAGTGCTGCTCGTCGAAGCTCGCCTTGCCGACGATCGTGTGCACGATGCCCGTCTTGTCGAGACGGTACTCGACCTTACCGGCCTTGATGTCTCGAATTGCAGCGCCGACGTTCGGCGTTACGGTGCCGGCCTTGGGATTGGGCATCTTCTGCGCGAGAATGCGTCCTAGTTCTTTACCGACCGACGCCATCATGTCGGGCGTCGCGACCGCCACGTCGAACTCGGTGAACCCGCCCTTGACCTTATCGATCAAATCCTGATCGCCGACGATGTCGGCGCCGGCTTCCTGCGCGGCCTTCGCGTTGTCGCCTTTGGCAAAGGCGATGACGCGCACCGTGCGCCCCGTTCCGTGCGGCAGGAGCACCGTGCCGCGGACGTTCTGATCGCTCTTCTTCGGATCGACGCCCAAGCGAATGTGCGCCTCGACGGTCTCGTTGAACTTCGCGGTGGCGTTTTTCTTGACGATTTCGATAGCTTCTGACGTCGAAAAGAGCTTGTCGGCATCGAACGTCGCGACAAGCGCCTTGAAGCGCTTTCCGTGATGCTGCGCCATCCTATGCCTCCACTTCCACGCCCATCGACCGCGCCGTTCCGGCGACGATCTTCTTGGCGGCGTTCATGTCGTTGGCGTTGATGTCGGGCATCTTCACCTTCGCAATGTCTTCGAGCTGCTTCTGCGTGAGCTTGCCGACTTTGTTGCGGTTGGGCTCCTTGCTGCCCGACTCGATCCCCAAGGCCTGTTTGATCAGAAATGACGCCGGCGGCGTCTTCGTGATGAACGTAAACGTGCGGTCATCGAAGACGGTGATCTCGACGGGGATGATCATGCCGGCTTGTGAAGCAGTGCGCTCGTTGTACTGCTTGCAGAAGTCCATGATGTTGAGCGAGTAGGGACCCAGCGCCGGTCCGATCGGCGGAGCCGGGGTCGCTTTGCCTGCTGGAATCTGCAGGCCGATCTTACCAACTACCTTCTTAGCCACGAATGCTCTCCTTTCGAACCGACTCTCGTCGCTTCTCCCCCGCTAGTGTTTGTTGGTCACGAACGCCGGGGTGTCCGTTCGTGCGTCATCCTGAGCAAAGTAATGTCATCCTGAGCGAAGTCGAAGGACGAGGGGCGCTAGACTTTCTCGACTTGGAAGAACTCCAGCTCGACGGGCGTTTCGCGGCCGAAGATCGAGATGAGCGCGCGCAGGCGCTCCTTCTCCGGCGAGATCTCGTCGACGACGCCGGTAAAGTCGAAGAACGGTCCCGACGTAACTTTGACGCGATCGCCCTTCTTGAAGTCGATCTTGAGCTTGGGCGCCTCGATGCCCATCTGCTTGAGAATCGTTTTGACTTCCTTGTCCTGCAGCGGTACGGGCTTCTCGCCCGGCCCCGGACTGCCGACGAAGCCGGTCACGCCTTGCGTGTTGCGCACGACGTACCAGGACTGATCGTCCATGGTCATCTCGACCAGCACGTAGCCGGGGAAAACCTTCTTCGGGGTGATCTTGCGCTTGCCGTCTTTGAACTCTACTTCGTCTTCCATCGGAACGAGCACGCGGAAAATCTTGTCCTGCATGCCCATCGAATGGATGCGGCGCTCGAGATTGGCCTTGACCTTGTTTTCGTAGCCCGAATAGGTGTGGACCACGAACCAGTTGCGGTTATCCTTGGGCTTCGGCGCGACGCCGTCGTCGGACGGTGCCTCGTCCTCGAGCGGGAGGTCGGCAACGACGTCTTCGACCGGGGCCGGGTCGCCCATCTGGGGATCCTCGGTCTTAGTCTGGTCGATCTG
>JBEKRW010000123.1:0-7157 GCA_049517595.1 Candidatus Cybelea sp.
ATCGGCGACATCGGCGTGTGGGAGCTCAACGAAGCCTTCGCGGTGCAGACCGTCTATTGTCGCGACGCGCTCGGCCTTCCCAACGATCGCTTCAATGTAGACGGCGGCGCAATTTCGATAGGCCACCCGTACGGCATGAGCGGCGCCCGGATGACGATGCACGCCCTAATCGAAGGCAAACGGCGCGGCGAAAAGTACGTCGTTGTAACGATGTGCATCGGCGGCGGCATGGGTGCCGCCGCCTTATTCGAGGTGGCGGCGCGCTGAGCTAGGGCTACTTTTTCGCGTAGGCGATGCACCAACCGTTGGGGCTGATCGTGCCGGCGACGAGCGAGCAACTGCCGTTTGCCGTGGCCGAGGTCCCCTTGACGAAGAACTTGCAAAGCGAGCACTTCTGGCCGTTTTTGGGCGTACCCTGATATTTGAACGCGGCCTGGGTGCCCTTGGCCTCGGCCGCGGTCGTTTGGGCGAGGGCCAGTCCGGCCAGCGCCGGAAGAACGACGATGCCGGAAAGGAAGTTACGCCGGCTGGGATCGTTAGAAGAATTGCGCATCATTTTACCTCCGATGCATCAGTTAAGCGACGAAAAACCTGGACCCTCTCACGCGAGCTTAATGTGAAGCTAATCGTGCGTCGATGCTTTATTTCGTCTATTGGGTTTCAATAGGAACGAGGGCATGTAGATAACGATGACGTTGAGGTGGTTCACAAGCTTCATTGCGGGGGTTGCTCTGATCGGAGTGACCCTTAGCAGCACGCTTCCGGCCTCGGCCGAGCAGGCGCCGGACAACAATGGGCCGGGCGTGGCCAGAGTTAGCGTCATACAAGGCTCGGCCGTAGTCCAGCGCGGCGATAGCAACACGCAAACGTCGGCCGTCATCAACGCACCCCTTCTTCCCGGCGACTATGTCTCGACGGGAGGAACCTCTCGGGCCGAGCTGCAGTTCGACGGTGAGACCGCCGTTCGGCTCGGCGGCAACGTTCAGGCGCGCATCACCGACAACGATCCAAACAACCGTGCGCTCCAGGTGGCCGACGGTACGGTCGAGGTCGGCATCGTTCACGGTGATCAGCCGTTTCAAGTAGACACGCCCTCGGTAAGCGTTCGCTCGCAAGACGCCGGCGACTATCGAGTTACGGTCAACCGCGACGGCTCGACATGGGCGACGGCCCGGCGGGGGACCGCGCAGGTCGTCACGCCACAGCGTACCTACGATCTCACTCCGGGCAGAACGCTGGTCGCTCGCGGTTCTGCCTCGAGTCCGTCCATTAGTTGGCGGTCGGAGGTCGGGTTCGACTCTTTCGACGACTTCAACGCCAAGCGCGATGAAACAATGACGACCGCGCTCAACGCTAGCCCCAACCTGAGCCCGACGATCGCCGGTTACGACAACCTCGATCAGTACGGCGACTGGCAGGACGTTGCCGGTTACGGTCAGGTCTGGGTTCCCGACGAGCCCGCCGATTGGGCTCCCTATCGCGATGGCTCTTGGGCCTGGGAAGGCGGCTACGGCTGGACTTGGGTCGGCACTGAGCCATGGGGATGGGCGCCGTATCACTACGGGCGTTGGTTCTGGGCTAACGGCTATGGTTGGGCTTGGTATCCGCCGGCCTACTCGTACGCGCCGGTCTGGGCACCCGCACTGGTCGGTTTCTACGGCTGGGGTGGCGGCGTCGGGATCGGCGTCGGCTTCGGTTATGGTGGTATCGGTTGGTGTCCGCTGGCTCCCTACGAAGCGTTCTATCCCTGGTATTCCGGATGGGCCTGGGGAGGCTGGGGCTGGGGCTATCGTCCATGGGGCTACGGCGGTTACGGTGGCTACGGCACCCGCGTCGTCAACATCACGAATATCCATAACGTCTACCGCAACTTCGGCCATGGTGGCGGCAGCGGAACGTTACGAGGAAACTTCGAGCACGGAAACTTCTCGCACAACGTTGCCGTGACGTCGCAGAACGCCGGCAAGGTCGGAACGATCCGAGGCGCGCTGCCCGTCACGCCTAGCCGAGACAATCTCGGCTTCGGGCGAGCGCCAAGCAGCACGGTCGCATTCTCGAAGGCCTTCGACTCGCCGCGCTTCGCTTCGAATCGAGCGCTCGCCTCACACAACTCCTTTGCGGAACAGCAGAGGTCCATCGCCGGGGCGATTCGCGCGAACGCCACACACGAAAGCGCGCCGGTAAGTCACGAGAGTGGTATGGCCGGGTCTCGCACAACGGATGCTCGTGCAACCGATACGCGGGTAACCGAGCCTCGCACAAACGAGACTCGCTCGAACGAGGCCGGCGCTACGGACCGTGAACCAAACCAGTCATGGGAGCGCTTCGATGAGTCTCGCGGCTCAAGTTCGCGCGAAGAGCGGCCGGCATCGAATTCATGGGGCCGGTCCTCGAACCAGCGCGAAAATGTACCCGTCACGTACGGCGATCGCGATCGTGGCGCGTACACGCACAGCACGTATCCGTCGTACTCGCATAGCTCGTATCCATCGTACTCGCACAGTTCGTATCCATCGTACTCGCATAGCTCGTATCCATCGTACTCGCATAGCTCGTATCCATCGTACTCGCGCGGTTCGGCTCCGTCCGTGCCGTCGTACCCGCACGGATCCGGCGGTGGGTCTGCGCCACACTCCTCAGGAGGAGGCGGAGGCGGTCATGGGGGCGGCGGCCGTCCCCCGCACTAGCGGCAGGGTCGCCAGATAGCCTCGAGAGGGGCGGTGCCAAGGCGCCGCCCTTTGGTTTGCAGAAGGTCGCTTACTCAGCCACTCTCGGCACCCTCTCGATAAAAGGAGCGCGGCATCATGAAGACCGTACGTTTTTTGCTCGTCCCCATGGCGCTATGTTTGAGCGCAATCTTCCCCACCGCCGCGGCGCAAGCCATGACGGCGGCCCACGTCGAACACCCGATCCGAGTCAACGCGTGCAATCCCGAACGAAATATCAGCTATAACTACTCAGGCTACACGCCCGGATACTATCCCGGCGGTTATGGCTACGGCCGCTACTGGGGCTGGCCCTCCGTCTACGGCTCGATGTATTACCAAGCTCCGGTCGAAAACGATCCGACGCTTGGAATCGACTACGTCAACGCGACCGGCGTCGTGATGAAGGAGATCGAGTTCGGCCTGATCGTGCGCGGCTCGATGGTCGCCGAAGTGAAGGATGTCGGAACCTTCTCGCCCGGCGCCGAGATCAAACATAAGTTCGGCGTGAGCAAGAATATCTTCCCGATTCAGACGAGCTACGCAAAATGCGTTCCGTTGCACATTCTTTTCGTGGACGGCACGAAGTGGAAGAATCCCCATCTGCCGGCCTACCGCGCCAGCATGTACGGCGCCCCGCGCTACTAAAGGACAGGAACGCAGGACATGGCTCAGGATATCTCGGCAGTCCAATCGCAAGAGAACGTTTGGGAGATGGCTCAGCAGCAGCTCGATGAAGTGAGCCGGCTCATCGGTCTCAACGAATCGCTGCACGGCTATCTGCGCTACCCCAAGCGCGTTCTCGAAGTAGCGTTCCCAGTGCACATGGACGGCGGCGGATTCCGCATGTTTACCGGGTACCGCGTGCAGCATAATATGTCGCGCGGGCCCGGCAAGGGCGGCATCCGCTTCCACCCCGACGTAACGCTCGACGAAGTCAAGGCGCTCGCAATGTGGATGACGTGGAAGTGCGCGCTGGCAAATATTCCATTCGGTGGCGCTAAGGGTGGAGTCATCTGCGATCCCAAGGCCATGTCGATGCAGGAACTGGAGAACCTCACCCGCCGATTCACGACCGAAATTTCAATCATCATCGGTCCGGAGAAAGACATTCCGGCGCCCGACGTCTACACGACGCCGCAGATCATGGCTTGGATCATGGATACGTTCTCGATGCAGCACGGGTATTCGATCCCGGGCGTGGTTACCGGAAAACCGGTGTCGATCGGCGGATCGTTGGGGCGCGATAAAGCGACGGCACGCGGCTGCAGCTACGTGGTCGACGAAGCGATGCAAGAGATGGGTCGCGAGATCCAAGGGGCCACCGTCGCAATTCAAGGGTTCGGAAACGCGGGCATGTACTGCGCGCAGCTGATGTCGGACCGTGGCTATCGAATCGTCGCCGTTTCAGACTCCCGCGGTGGGGTCGCCAACGAGCGCGGGCTCGACGTGAAGGGGTTGATGGCGCACAAGGCCGAGACCGGCTCGGTCGTCGGATTTACCGGCGGCGAACAGGTCGATAACCACGACGTGCTCGAGTTCAAGTGCGACGTGCTCGTGCCGGCTGCGCTCGAGAAGGTCATCACCAAAGAGAACGCGCCACGAATTCGAGCGCAGCTCGTCGCCGAGGCCGCCAACGGCCCGACGATGCCCGATGCCGACGACATTCTCTTCGACCGCAACATCATGGTGCTCCCGGATATTCTGGCCAACGCGGGCGGCGTGACGGTTTCGTACTTCGAGTGGGTGCAAGATCTCCAAGCGAACTTTTGGGAAGAGGCTGAGATCAACGAGCGCCTCAAACGGAAGATGGTTCGGGCGTTCCGCGAGACCCACGAACAGGCCAAGCGTCACGGCGTCTCAATGCGCAAGGGCGCGTATTGCGTCGCGGTCGCCCGAGTTGCCGAGGCTACGAAACTGCGTGGACTCTATCCCTGACCCAGCTCGGAATCTTCGGCGATGGGCAGCGAACGCTCGTCGACGACGAAACCGGTCGAATCGTCTACATTCCGGGATTCGCCGGCGCGCCGGCGGCTGCGGCGTGGTTTAGCGCGCTACGCGACGGCGTCGCGTGGCAGAACGAACGGCGCCGGATGTACGACCGCGATGTGGATGTGCCGCGCCTCGTCGCCCGCTACCGGCTCGACGACCCCGGCTTGCCGGCGGCGATCGCGGAGGCTTCGGAGCGGGCTTCGCAGGTCGCGGGTACGCGGTTTAATAGCGCAGGCCTAAACTACTATCGCGATGGGCGAGACAGCGTTGCGCCGCACAACGATCACTTATACGAGATCGTCCCCGGTCATCCGATCGCGCTAATTTCTCTGGGCGCCACGCGCCTCATGACGATCCGCAGCAAAGCAGCAAATGTCATCCTGAGCCCTTCGACTTCGCTCAGGACAGGCTCCGTCGAAGGACGTCGGCGGATTCTGGACATCGACCTCGAGAACGGCAGCCTGCTACTGATGAGCTACGAAACGCAGATGCATTACGATCACGGCGTCCCGAAGACGAAGACTCCGGTGGAAGCGCGCATCAGCCTCGCGCTCCGCGTTCGCCCTTCCCCTGAGCCTGTCGAAGGGTCAGGATGAGATGCCCTTTTTAGACGCCGATTTGGCCGAGACCGGCAACGATGCGCTGGACTCTGGGGTCTTCCCACCATGTGACGATGATCGCCTCGAGTTCGGGTAGCAGTCGCAAATGCGCGACGTGCTGTTCGACCGAAGCGCGATCGGGCGCGGGCTTTTGCATCTCGGCGTGGAGCGCATCGACCGTCGCGTGCGCATCGTGCCCCTCGGGGAGCGCTGCGTGAAGGTCCTCATGAGGCAGCGAGTCGCGCAGACGTAAGAGCGGAAGCTCGGTCTCCGCTCGCGTTATCAGTTCTTCGCCTGCAACGAGCCCGGTGGCATCCGCATCTTCGATTCCTTCGCGAAGGTTGCGATTCTTATCCATAGCGCCATCGTACCAGCCTCGACGACGACGCTCCTTTTATGGCGTCGTCGAAGGCTCGGGGGTTGGGCCGTAAATAGCTCGTGCGGTCGAGCAGACCTCCTTCGAACCGAGTCGATAATCCACGAGCTGGTCGCCGGCCGCACTGGTTGCCGTCGCACCGACGGCGACGTCGGCGCCGGCCGGGAGCGCGATCCGGTTGTAAAGTAGATCCGTTTGGCGAGAGAGCGCGCCGATGCTTCGGTCGCTATTGAGATTGTCGTCGAACCATTTGCAGGTGTCGACCGAGCCCGGCAGGCCGGTAAACGAAAAGAGGATTGGTTGCGCCGGCGCCGCGGCGCTTGCGATCAAGACGATTGCGGCGAAGGCGGTTGCTGCTGCTGCTGCGGTGCGGTTCATGTTCATCAGATACCACGCACACACGCCCCGACCTGTTTTGGCACGCGCGATCCCGGTCTCGGGCTGGTACCCACACGGACTCCCGCACAGGCTGCCGCACAGTTGCGAGCGCATGTGGGCTCGCGAGTCCCTCATTGCTATCATTCTAAATCCTGGAGCCCCATCTGTTCGGAACCCTCAGCCCAGCCGAAAGCCTTACGGTCACGCTGATCGTCGTGTTCTTAGGCATGCTGGCTGTCGAAGTTTGGGCTGATTGCCGAACGGCACGCCGTTTGGCGCGTCACGATTCGCTCCGCGCCCGGTGGCGCGCGGCTCGACGGCGTGCTTCTTAAGCCCTGGACCCCGGCCTTGCGGCGAGTAGCCTGCGGACTTCCTCGTCGCTGGTCTGGTCGAAGTTTTCATAGTAGAGTCCTACGGCAACAAACGGTGCCGGCGTCGAGAAGCAGACGACTCGATCCGCGACTTCGCGAAGGGACGCGCACGTCTGACGTGCGGCGACCGGCACCGCGACCACAATCTCCGCCGGGTTGCGCCGGCGCAGCGCGGTGGCCGCCGCTCGCATCGTTGCGCCCGTGGCCAGCCCGTCGTCGACCAGGATTACGGTTTTGCCGGCGACGTCGGCTTGCCCGCGGCCATCCCGATAGGCTTTTTCTCGGCGGTGAATCTCGTCAGTCTCGTGACGGATGACGTCTTGGAGCGTTCCCTCGTCGAGGTGTAGCGATTGGATCAGCTTTTCGTCTACGATACAGGTGCGATCACTGGCAAGCGCGCCCATCGCCAACTCGGCGTGACCCGGAACCCCAAGCTTGCGAACCACGTACACGTCGAGAGGCAGGCGGAGGCGCTGCGCAACTTCATACCCGACCGGAACTCCGCCGCGCGGAAGCGCCAACACGATGGCATCGGGTCTATCGGCGTAGACCGCAAGCGCCTCCGCGAGCTGTCTGCCCGCGTCGGCGCGGTCTTCAAAGATTACTCCGGGACGCCTCCGTCGTGTTCGATTATTTGATGGCTGGTCACGCCGCCGTTTTTGCACGTTGCCTTGGGCGGCAACGGCTCCTCCGCCACGAACTTCGTGGGCTTCTGCGAAAAGTTGAACATGTCGCC
>JBEKRW010000124.1:0-7068 GCA_049517595.1 Candidatus Cybelea sp.
GCCGACGGTCGAGATCGTGATGTGGCGGTGTCCTAACCCAAAACCCTGCGGATCGTTGAGCAGCGCGACGGCCTCCATCACGGCGGCGTAGTTGTGAAAAGGCTCGCCCATCCCCATGAAGACGATGTTGGTAATGCGTTTGTCGCGCGCCTTGAGCTCGCGCGCGAAGAACCATGCTTGATCGAAGATTTCGCCCGCCGTCAGGTTGCGATTGAACCCGGCCTGGCCTGTCGAACAAAATGCGCAGGCGAACGCGCATCCCGCCTGCGACGAGAGACAGAGCGTCGTGCGACCGCCGTAATGTTCCATCAGCACGGCCTCGACTTCTTTGCCGTCGGGCAAGCGAAAGAGACCTTTCGTCGTCTGTCCGTCCCGCGACCGCTGCAACGCGACGGGCTCGATGGCGGAAAACGTAACGCCACGCGCGACCAGCGATTCGCGCAACTCCTTCGGCAGCGGCGTCACCTCGCCGGGTCCGCCGAGCAGCTCTTTGGTGGCCGCGCGATAGAGCTGCCGCAGCCGGTATGGCTTCAAGCCGAAGTGCGTAACGAAGGCCGGCACGTCGGCAAAGCCGGCACGCCTTACGACGTCGCTCAGCCAGATTTCCAACGCGTCGCCGCTCACTCGAAGAGCCCAGCTTGAAGAGCCTCGTCGGTGTCATTCGATGAGCTCACGGTGACGAGGGAAGGGGGAGGTTCGTCGAGTTTGGTGCGGACGGCTTTGAGATCGGCCCAGACCATGCGTTTAACGGCCTCGATCTCGCCGCCGGTTTGCCGCAAGATGTAAGCCGGATGGAAGGTTACCATCAGCGGCGTGTCGCGCGGCCCCACGTACCAGCGGCCGCGCATCTTGGTGATTTGAAAATCGCGTCCGAGAAACGACTTTGCCGCCGGAGCACCGAGCGCCAGGATTACCTCAGGCGCGACGATCTCGATTTGTTCGTCGAGAAACGGGCGGCAGTTCTCCATCTCCTGCGGCTCGGGTGCGCGGTTGCGCGGACCGTTGAGGCCCGGCGCCGTCGGCCGGCATTTCACCGTATTGCAGATGTACACATCGGCGCGCGGCAGCGCGATGGCTGCGAGCATCCGATCGAGCAGTTGTCCGGCGCGACCGACAAAAGGACGCCCCAACTCGTCTTCGGTTTCTCCCGGACCTTCACCGACGACCATCAAACGCGCGCACGGGTCGCCTTCGCCGTAGACGTTGTTGCGGCGTTCGTATCCGATCGTGCATTTGCGGCATTCGCCGGCTGCAATCGCGGCGCGCGTCAGCAGTTCCCGCCGGCGCTCCAAGTCGCTCGCGCTCATTCTAGGCGGGATCCACTTTGCAAAGCGAGACGGCCTTGCCGGATGCGACGACCCGGCACGAACCATCGCCACCTTCGGTGACGTAGAACTGCAGACCGATCACGGCGTCGGCTCCGAGTGAGTTTGCTCGCTTCCGCAGCGCCTCGAGCGCTTCGGCTCGCAACTGCTCCGCGTCGCTCAAAAGCTCGCCGCCGGCCAAACCGATGAGCATCCCGAGGCTACGAAAAGTCGAGCGCAGCCGGTTGCGAGCGCGCGAAGCGCTCCCTGAAATGTAGCCAAAACTGCGCACCGCTTGATAGCCCACAAGGTCCTCGAAGGTCACGAGGTTCCGGCAATCCGAAGAGAGCGGCATGCCGGAGGTTTCACCGTCGGTCCTCATCATCCGCCTAGATGCGATCGGCGATGCCTTGGCCTTGACGCCTTCCATTGCAGCGTTACGCCGGCAGGGCATTGCCGTGGACGTCGTCTTGCGGCACGCCAATGCAAATGCGTTTGCCCCGGACGCCGTCCGCAAAGTAATCGTTGCGGATTTCGAGCTTCGCGACGGCAGCCAATCGAACCGCATCGCAATCGAACGGCTGGGCCGCAACCTCCGCGAGCGCCAATATTCGCACGTCCTCGTCGCCACGGAGGATCTCGGCGGTTACCGGCTCGCCGCCGCCACCGGTGCCCCGACGCGCATCGGCTTCGAGGATCCGTGGACCAAACCGCTCAAAGCGCTGTGGTCGCGCCGGATGTTGACGAAGAGCGTTTACCGCAGCGCCAAGTTGAGCGGGCGCAGCGAGCACGAGTGCGCCACGCTCTTTAAGCTGATCGAGCCGCTTGCCGGCGACGAAAAACCCACCCGGGATCTCGCGCGGCTCCGTCCCCTGGTACTCCAATCCGAACCGGCGCCCGACGACCGCGTCGCCGTTCAGATTACCAACAAGTGGGAACGCTTGGGCATTCCGTTGGACTCCGTCGTGGATTTGGTCCGACGCCTTGCCGCAAGCGGCGAACTTCATCTCCTCTCGTCGCGCAGCGAATCGGCATACGCACAATCGGTGGAGCGCGCGACGGGAATCGCGGTTACGTATTTCGACGATCTCGCGCCTTGGAAAGCCGCGATCGCCGCCGCCGTCGCGCTCGTTGCTCCCGACTCGGGAGCCGTGCACGTCGCGGGGATGACCGGCACGCCGGTCGTCGCCGTCTTTCCTCCGATGCGTCTTTACGACGCGTGGGTCGAGCGCTGGGCGCCCTGGGCGGCGGCGCACCGAATCGTACGCGCCGATGACGGCTGGCCCGCGCGCGCCGCCGACGCGCTCGCGCTTCTCGGCTCGGCCTAGCCGCAACGGTCGACGCGGCGGTACAAGAGGATGCCGCCGCTACGCGCAACGAGCGCGTAGCGCCGCTCCGTAACCAAAGCCGCAAACGCGCCGCTATACTCTTGCAACCGCGCCGAGTCGGGGAAGTCACGATCGAGCAGTACGAAACACGCGCTCGGCGGCACGTTCGGAGACTCCGGCAACAGCCGCGCGTTCGGATCGCGCAGCGCGAGATGCGTGTACGCTTCCTCTTGCGTCGCAACTGCCGCGCGCGGCGGCAGCGTCTGCAAAAAGTGGTCCAGTGCAACGTCGCGCGCTTGCACGGCGCGCAGGTTCAAGCCCGGGTGCAGCGGGTCGGCGACCAAGAACTCGACGACGCAGAGTGCGATGCAGGTACCCAGCACGGCGCGCCGGCGTTTCGGAGAGATGCGCTTCAGCGCCAAGGCAAACGCCACAAGCACGTAGCCGATCCAAGCTCCCGCGTAATGCGTGCCCATGGTAAAGGTCGTCGACATGCGCGACAGCAGTACTTCTGCCAGCGGCGCCACGGCAAGGGCAAAGGCGGGAGTGAGCAACGGAATAAAGAGCAGCGGCCCCAGCGCGAGCAAAACGAAGCCGAGCCTTGCCGGCAGACCGCTTGCGAGCGTCCGCGCATCGCCGCCGCTCCACGCGTAGAATCGGCTCGGCTGCCATCCGGCGTGCGGCGCAATCAGCGCGAAGTACGTCACGCAAACCAGCGCGCTCGCAACCGCGATTCCCGCAGCGACGCGACCTCGCGTCGTCCCGCGAAACCACCGCGCTCCGAGTGCGCCGGCAATCGCAAGAAAGATCGCCTGATCTTCTTTTATGCTCAGCACGATCGCGGCGCCCACGAGCGTGCCGGCCATCGAGCCGGCATCGAATGCATACAGAGTCCACGCCACTGCAGCCGGCGCGAAGCCGTTCTCGTGAAAATCGCCGAAGGTTAAGCCGGCCAGGGGCGGATAGAGCCAGACCGTTAGCGCCCCGAGCCGCGCGATGCCTGTGTCGCCGCCGCAACGCCGCACCAGAGCGAAGATCGGCGGCGCGACCAGAGCGCCGGAGATCGCCTGGAGCGCAACCAGCGTCAACGGCGACTGGAACGCCGCTACGGCGGCGCCGACGCCGTAGAGAATCGGCGAAAAGTGGAACGCCCAATGGCTGCCTTCGATCGGATTGCAGAAGCAGCCGAACGCGCTCGCGGCCGTCTGCGCGAAGATGCCGAAGTCGACAAGATTGCGGTGAACGCCGTACTTGAGCGCGCCTAACCCCGTGAACAACGCCGCGTACGCGAGGCACCCGATCCAAAGAAAGCGATCGCGCACGCGTTATGCGGGCCGCACCGCGTTGCGCTGCTGCAAATACGGCCAAATGAAGGGATCGATATTCCCGTCGAGCACCCCCGACACGTTGCCGGTTTCCACGCCCGTGCGGTGGTCCTTCACGAGCTGATACGGCTGCAAAACGTACGAGCGAATTTGGGAGCCCCATTCGTTGGCCTGGCGTTCGCCGCGCAAGTCGTCCAGCCGGCGATCGCGCTCCTGCGCCGCGAGCACCGCGAGCTTCGCGCGCAGAATCGTCAGCGCCACCTCGCGGTTTTGCGCTTGGGAACGCTCTTGCTGCGACGCCACGATAATCCCGCTGGGCAGGTGCACGATGCGCACCGCGGATTCGGTCTTGTTTACGTACTGGCCGCCGGCTCCGCCCGATTTGAACGTCTCGACTCGCAGCTCGTCGGGCTTTATCTCCACGTTACTCTCGCCGGCTTCCACCTCGGGAATGACGTCCACCGCCGCAAACGACGTGTGGCGACGATGCGCCGCGTCGAACGGCGAGAGCCGAACGAGCCGGTGCACTCCGCGCTCGCTTTCCAGCATTCCGTACGCATTGCGCCCGCGCACGAAAAACGTCACCGACTTCAGGCCGGCCTCTTCGGCGGGCGATTCGTCGGCGATTTGCGTCGAGAAACCCTTCGACTCCGCCCAGCGCAAGTACATCCGCGTGAGCATCTGCGCCCAATCCGCCGCATCGACGCCACCCGCGCCGGCAAAGATGCTGACGATGGCGTTGTGCGTGTCGAACTCACCGCTGAAACTCGCCGCCATCTCGAAATCGTTCACCGAAGCTTCGGCGGCCGCGATGCCGCGATCGGCCTCCGCCTCGGCAGCCGGATCTCCGTCGAAAAGCGCGAGCATCTCGCGAGCGTCGCGCAGCGACGCGGCAATGCTGTCGAGTGAAGCTGCGCGCTCGCGCAACTCGGAGAGTTCCTTCATCACCCGCTGGGCCGAATCGGGATCGTTCCAGAAGCCATTCGAGCGCGAACGCTCGTCGAGCTCGGCTAAACGGCGGCGGCTTGCGGCGTCGTCAAAGGCGCTCCTTGAGCGACTCGAGGCGCTCTTCGAGGCGGGCGATCGTCGTTCGTTGCGTTTCGCTCATGAGGTGCCTTCGTTTCTTGCCGCTGCGATGCGGGCCTCTTGTCGCGCCCCACTCAGGTCGTGAACGAATGGCACTTTACGACGGAGGTGTCTATGTACGTTCAACCGCTCGAAGGATCGCTCGGCCCCAACTCGCTCTCGTCTCTCGCGGGCAACGCCCAAGAGGGACCCCTATTCGAAGGCGCAGTAGCCCCGGCCGCAGGCGACAACATTTCCCGATTCGTTCCGCCGTGGCTCAACGATGGAGCCGCTACCTCTCCCTACGGTGAGGCATCGTACAACGATTCCTCGATGCAGGGCCTCTTTGGGCCGCTGATGGGAATGCTGCAGCAGCTGATGACGATGCTGCAGTCGATGATGGGCTACGGCGGCTGCACGTCGCCTTACGGCGGCAATGGCGGCAAGGGCGGCTGCGGCTCGCCTTACCCAGGAAACGGGAGCTGCCAGCCGCGCAACGGCGAGCATTTTTTTCAAAACGCCACCGGCTCCAGCGACGGCGATCCTCATCTATCGTTCAACGGATCAAAGTGGAACAATATGGCCTCTCAGCCTGACCTGCTCAACTCCCGATCGTTTTCGGGGGGATATCGCGTCTCGACGCAAGTCACGACGCCGAACAACAGAGGGGTCACCTGGAACCAGTCGGCGACGGTCTCGTTGAACAACGGCGCGACGACGGTCACGATGAACAAGGACGGTGAACCGTCGATCACGAGCAATGGTCAATCCCTCTCCATCGCTCGCGGCCAGACCCTCGAACTGGGCGACGGCGAGTCGGTGAAATGCCAGCAGGACGGTGCCTTGCGCGTCACGGCCCAAAATGCCCGGGGAGGCCAGATCTCGACGACGCTTTCGGCGCGCGGGAACGGCGTCGACGTGGATGTAACCGCGCACGACGTCGACCTCGGCGGTACTCTGGTCAACGGCGGCGAGGCCCAGCCCGGCCCGGGACCGATGCCGGAGCCGTTTCCGATACCGTGGCCGGGTGGCCCGATTCCGCGGCCGCTTCCGATTCCCGAACCGTTCGAGTTTGCGCCCAGAAGTTCGCTTGCACCCCCGGTTGCTTTCCCGGACGAGTAGCCCGGAAGGCAACGCAGGTAAGCGGGTACTCGAAGGCGGAGAAAAAGCGCATGCACGGGTACCCGCAGCTTTCCGGAATCTTTGGGTCCGCGACAGCGCTTGCGCTCGCGGGTTGCGCTGCAAACTTCAGCACTTCTCCAACGCCGGCGCAAGTACGATCGACGCACGTTCTGACTTACGTCCCGACGCACTATGCCGCCCGCGCGGTCGTCCGCAGCAGCAGCAGCGGGATCGGGATGCTCAGCTACAACAACGGCCCCGTGCTCCTGAAGCCGAAAGCTTATCTCATCTTCTGGGGCTATAAGAAATACGGTGACCCCGACGGAGTCGCGCCGTTGCTGCAAGCATACTTCAAGGCCGTGGGCGCAAGCAGCCACAACGCCGTTTACACGCAATACTACGACGTGGTGGGCAGCAAGACGAACTACATAACGAATCTCAGCAGGCAACTCGGCGGCGTCTGGTTTGACGACGAGGATCCAGTCCCCGCAGAGCCGACCGACGCTCAGATCGCCAAAGAGTCTCTTCATGGTGTCTCGCATTTCGGCTACGACGTGAACGGCTCGTACATCGTCGCGACCCCGCACGGCCGCAATAGCCAGGGCTTCGGCACGTTATATTGCGGGTACCACAGCGCTACGTCTGACAGCGGCGGCAGCCTCGTTTCGTACACGAACCTTCCGTACGTGCCGGATGCCGGCGCGCCGTGCGGTGCCGGCGAGATAGCGCCTCCCAAGGACGAACGCGCTAAGGACGAGGGCGTAACCATCATCGCAGGGGCCGAGTACGGCGCGTCGATCACCGACCCCGATCCGGGCACGGGCTGGTACAGCTTCGAGTACGGCGAGATTACCGAGTGCACGGGGAGGGGAATCCAGAACGATCCGTTCGGCAAGAAATTTTATACTTCGGGCGCCCTCGACA
>JBEKRW010000125.1:0-7042 GCA_049517595.1 Candidatus Cybelea sp.
CTCTCATCGACGGCATCCGTCTCGCGCGCCAACCGCACCGGGTCTACGAGCACGCCACCTTCCCCCCGCTGGTCGAGTCCAAGACTTCCCTCGTCGTCAGCGAATCGCTCTTCGGGATGGAGGGTGACGCGATTGATCCCGCCGCGCTGCTCGGACGCTTGCGAGAGCAAGACGTCCTGCTGCTCGACGAAGCGCACGCGCTTGGAATCGCCGGGCCGCAGGGGTCGGGCTTGGCGCGAGAGCTCGGCGATTCGCGCGTCCTCATCCTTGGGACGCTTTCGAAAGCGCTCGGTTCGCTCGGCGGCTTCGTCGCGGGCCCTGCGACGGCGATCGAGCTGCTGGTCAATCGCGCGCGGACGTTCATTTTCGATACCGCATTACCGCCGTCGCTCGCGCTGGCGTCACGCATCGCGCTGTTCCTTACGCGCAGCGGCGACGATCGTCGCGAACGGCTGCAGGCAAACGCCGCTCGCCTGCGCGCCGCACTGCCCCCCAGCCTCGCGCTCAGGACAGGCTCCGGAAATGTCGTCCTGAGCGCAGTCGAAGGACCGATCGTTTCCATCCCCCTTGGTAGCGAGCAGCGCGCGCTGCTCGCCTCGGAGGAGCTATTGAGGCACCGCATCTTCGTTCCGGCGATCCGGCCGCCCACCGTGCCGCCCGGCACGTCGCGCCTGCGCATCACGATCCGGGCCAACCACACGCTGGAGCAAATGGATATGCTCGCAAACGAGCTTGGGCGATGCCTCGCTACTTTGTAACCGGAACCGACACCGACGTCGGAAAGACTCGCGTGACGGCGGCACTGGCGCTTGCGTTGCGCCGCGCCGGCGAAAATCCGACCATCGTCAAAATCGTCCAGACCGGAGTGAAGCCGCGCGGCGAGGGCGACGCGCAGCACGCCGGCCGCCTCGCCGGCGTACCGAACGTGGAGCTCGCCCGCTTCGAAAATGCCGGAGATCCTTGGTCCTCGGCGCTCGCCGAAGGGCTACCTCCGCTTACCGCAGAGGGGCTCGCCGCCAAACTTAACAAGCTTCCCGGCACGATCGTCGCCGAGGGCATCGGCGGCATCATGGTCCCCGTCAATGCCGAGGAGAACATTGGCCACGTGGCCGCGCTGGCCAAGCTCGAAGCAGTAATCGCGGTGGGCCTGCGCTTGGGCTGCCTCAATCACGCGATGCTGACGCGCAACCTGTGCCGCGAGCTGAACATTCCCGTCGCTGGAGCCGTGCTGGTCGAACGCTGGGGCCGAACGGATCCCACGTACCGCGACCGCGTCTATTGCGTCCTTCAGGGAAGTATGCCGGTGCTCGGCGTTCTGGCGTTTGCGGCCGCCGAAACTCAATCCGTCGAGGCCGGTGCAAAGCTTTTCGAACCTTTGGTGAAGCAAGAGCGCTGATATGGCGCATTCCACCATCCAACGCGCTCGAGCGGAGCTGCTCGAGTGCGGCCGCCCTGCGGGCTCCGAACTGCTCGCCGCCCTAGCCGAACTTTCTGCCGAGCACGTGCCCGCGTTGTTAGCGCTTGCCGACGACGTGCGCTCGCATTACTGCGGCAACGAGATCGCCGTCGAAGTGCTGTACAACGCCAAGAAGGGCGGCTGTTCGGAAGATTGCAACTTTTGCTCGCAAAGCGCGCGCTATGCGACCGACGTTGCGCCCGAGCCGCTTTCGAGCGTGGCGGATTTTGTCGCGGCGGCGCGCGCCGCGCACGCTCGCGGCGCCGGTGAGTTCTGCATCGTCGTCGCCGTGCGCGGGCCTTCCGAAAAGCTGCTGGAGCGCGTCTGCGCCGCCGTCGAGGAAATCAAGACCGCGCTGCCGTTGACCGTCGCCGTGTCGCTCGGAATTCTCAACGATCGCCAGATCGAGCAGCTCGCCCAAGCCGGCGTGGATAAAGTCAATCATAACCTTGAGACCTCGCGCCGCTATTTTCCCCGGGTCTGCACCACGCACAGCTACGACGAGCGCTGGGAAACCTGCCAGCGCGTGAAGCACCATAATCTCGAACTCTGCTGCGGTGGGATCATCGGGATGGGCGAAGAGGTCGCCGACCGCCTCGACTTCCTGTCGGCGTTGCAAGAGCTCCAACCCCAAGAGGTGCCGATCAACTTCCTCAATCCGCGTCCAGGCACGCCTTTTGGGGAGCGATCGCTGCTCGATCCGGTCGAAGCGCTACGCTTTGTGGCGATGGCGCGTCTCGCATTGCCCAATGCACTCGTGCGCTTTGCCGGAGGGCGCGAAGTTACGCTGCAGGCGTTGCAGGACGTCGGAATGCGAAGTGGCGTCAGCGGTATCGTCCTGGGCAACTATTTGACGACGGAAGGCCGCAGCGACGCCGACGATTTCGCGATGCTGAATCGCCTCGGCTTCGAAGTCCTGGCCTAGTCAGCTAGAAGCTTCGCACCCTTGAACCAGCACAGAGCGCCATACTTTCAAGCGCTGCTCGACTACGTCGACTCGGGCGTGCAGCCGTTTCATACGCCCGGGCACGTGCAGGGCGTCGGAATGGATTTGGCCTTTCGCGAGTTCGTCGGCGACAATATCTGCGCGATCGACCTCACGCCGATGCCCGGTATCGACGATCTATTGCAGCCGACCGAAGCGATCAAAGAGGCTCAGGAGCTGGCGGCGGAGGCGTGGGGCGCCGGCCACACGTTTTTCCTAATCAACGGTTCGACCAGCGGCAATCAATGCATGATGATGGCGGCGATCAACCCCGGCGAAAAAATTGCCGTGCCGCGCAACTCGCACAAATCCATGCTGGGAGGCCTGGTGATGAGCGGCGCGGAGCCGATCTACATGCAGCCCGAAGTGGACCCGGAGTTGCGCATGGACCACTGCGTTACTCCGGAAACCGTGGCGCGCACGATCGAGCAGCATCCCGATCTGGTTGCCGTCTATCTGGTCTCGCCGACGTACTACGGCGTGGCGGCGGATCTTTCGGCGATCGAGCGGATCGTGCACGGCGCCGGCAAGGTGCTGCTCGTCGACGAAGCGTGGGGGCCGCACTTTCATTTTCATCCGGATCTGCCGCTCTCGGCGACCGCAGCCGGAGCCGATATCTGCATCAACTCGACGCACAAAATGCTTTCGGCCTTCTCGCAGTGCGCGATGCTTCATCACCAGGGCAAACGAGTCGCGCTCGACCGGCTCGAAGCGGTGCTCAAGATGTTCCTGTCGACGTCGCCGAATCTACCGATGGTCGCATCGCTCGACGTGGCGCGCAAGCAGATGGCGACCGAAGGCGAGGCGCTCCTCTCGCGCACGATTTCACTCGCACAAGAGGCGCGCGAGCGCCTCAACCGGATTCCGGGCGTCTACTGCTTTGGCGAAGAACTGCAGGGCCGCCACGGCATCTTCGATCTCGATCCGACGAAGGTCACCGTCACCGTCAAAGGGCTGGGTTATACCGGCTACGAGGCTTCGGCGTTGCTGCGCCGCCGGTATAACATTCAGGTGGAGATGGCGGATCTTTTCAACGTTGTGGCGCTCTTTACGATTGGAACGCGGCGCGAGGCGGCCGAAGGGCTCATCTATGCGTTCGAAGAGCTGGCGCGCGACGACCGGCCGATCGACATGTTCGCGCCGTCGGGCATTCTCGAAGAGCGGTTGAGACGCGGAACGTTTGCGCTTCCCCCAGTCCCGCCGATGCGGATGCTTCCGCGGGACGCATTCTTAGCCGATGCTGAGTTTGTGAAGTTTCGCGAGTCCAGCGGGCGAATCTGCGCCGAGACGCTGACGCCCTACCCGCCCGGAATTCCGGTCATCGCCCCGGGCGAGGAGATTACGCGGGAGATTATCGACTATTTGCGCCTCGAGCTAAAGGCCGGGGTGCGCATTCAAGGCCCGTTTGACGGCGAGTTGCGGGTCATCCGCGTCGTGAAGGAGTGACCGCCGAGGGCGGATAACGGTGAAGCGAAGGCCTCGGAAGTGAGGAACGATTTTTGGCAGCAAGAGTTCATTCCATTTCGCCTAGTTGGGAACTCTCCCAACTCCTCGATATCTTCCCGCTCACGATTCGGCAAGCTCTCGTCCGTCTGCGTAACCTCGAAGACATTATTGAAGTCGTGCTCGATTTGGGCCGTCCGCCGGAAGCCCGTTTCGAACACGATTTTATCTATCTGACGGACGTACCGATCGGCCACGAGGATATCGCGCACGTCTGCTCGCGTATCTCGCCGTTCGGCGCCGATAACCGCGCCGGCATCGAGCAAACGCTGCATCGAATCAGCGCCATTCGTAACCGAACCGGCAAGATCGTGGGGCTCACCTGCCGCGTCGGGCGAGCGGTGTACGGAACGATTGACATTCTGCTCGACGTGCTGCGCAGCGGGTCGTCGATGTGTCTGCTCGGCAAGCCCGGCGTCGGTAAGACGACGATGCTGCGCGAGTGCGCGCGCGTGCTCTCCGAAGAGCGAAAACGCGTTGTAATCGTGGATAGCTCGAACGAAATCGCCGGCGACAGCGACATCCCGCACCCGGGCATCGGCATGGCCCGGCGCATGCAAGTCGCCGATCCCGCGCTGCAGCACGCAGTGATGATCGAGGCCGTCGAAAATCACATGCCCGAGGTCATCGTAATCGACGAGATCGGGACGGAGGCCGAGGCCGCCGCCGCCCGCACGATTGCCGAACGCGGCGTGACGCTCATCGGGACGGCGCATGGCCAAACCCTGCAGAATCTCTTAATGAATCCAACGCTTTCAGACTTGGTAGGCGGCGTGAGCGCCGTAACGCTGTCGGATGAAGAAGCGCGAAGGCGCGGCACGCGAAAGACGGTTCTCGAGCGCAAGGCGCCCCCGACCTTCGACGTCGTCATCGAGATTCACGATCGCGATCGCTTGGCGATTCACAAAAACGTCGCCGAAGTGATCGACGCGTTGCTGCGCGGATATCAACCGCAGCCGGAGGTGCGTCAGCGCCATCCCGGCGGCGAGGTTACCGTCGTTCAAGAGGCCGATACGGAGTCGATGCCCCGCCTGAGCGAAGCCTACGATCATCACGAGCACGATAGCGAAGAGCGGGACCGGCCGCTGTCGATCTTCCCATACGGCGTCTCGCGCAACAAGATCGAGCGCGCCATCTCGAACCTGCGGGTGAACGCCGCAATGGCGCGCAACTGGGACGACGCCGACGTCGTGCTCACGCTCAAGACGCTCGAGCGCAAGGAACAGCCCAAGCTCAAGCAGATCGCCTCGGACAACGTGCCGATCTACTCCATCAAGACGAACACGACCACGCAAATTCAGGCCGCGCTGCGCGACGTCTTCAACCTCGGCTCGATCGACAACGAAGAGATTGCGCTTCGTGAAGCCGAGGAGGCGGTCTATCAGGTGATGCTCAACAGCAACGCGATCGAGCTTTCCCCGCAAACGTCGTACATTCGCCGAATGCAGCACCAGCTCGCCGAGCGCTACCGCCTGCAATCGCGCAGCACTGGCCTCGAGCCCAACCGCCGCGTCCGAATCTACAAAACCACCGACACGTCCGCCCTGTCATCCTGAGTGGAGTCGAAGGGTGACAGAGACAATACCCGCTACGAATGTTCGTTGTAATCGAGGGTATCGAGGGTAGCGGGAAAAGCACGCTGCACAAAGGGCTCGTGGAGCGTTTGAGCATGGAAGGGCGCGACGTCGTCGTCACGCGCGAGCCCGGTGGAACCGCGACCGGGGATGCGATTCGCTCGATCTTTCTCGACCGCACGCTGACGATCGACCCTTTGACCGAGACTTTTCTCGTGAACGCAGCGCGCGCCCAGCACATCGCCGAGTTGATTCGCCCCGCGCTTGACGCGAATCGCCTCGTGCTCTGCGATCGCTTCACGGACTCGACGCTGGCCTATCAGGGATACGGTCGCGGCCTCGATCTCGCGTCGTTGCAGCGGCTGTGCGACGAAGCGACCGGCGGCGTGACGGCCGATCTCGTCCTATTGATCGACCTCCCCATCGAAGTGGCGCGAACGCGGATGCAGGCGCGGTCGTATGTTCTCGACCGGATCGAAAGTCAGGACGCCGCCTTCCACGAGCGCGTTCGGCAGGGTTACCTGGAGCTGGCGAAATCTCCGCGGCACCGCGTGCTCGATGGCACGCTGCCGCAGGATCGCCTTTTGGAAGAGGCGTGGAACTTCATTTCGACGTCGTAGGCGCGGAAGGCGCGAAACGCTATTTCGGTGGGCTCACCCCTGCGACGCTCGCACACGCATATCTTTTCTCCGGCCCCGCGGGCGTCGGCAAGAAGTTCTTCGCGCGCCGGCTCGCGCAGTCGCTGCTTTGCCTCGCGCCCAAAGATCGCGTTCTCGGCTACGACGGCGTCTGCTCGTCGTGCGTACTCTTTCACACCGGCGCGCACCATCCCGACTTCTTGGAACACGAAGGCACGCTGAAAATCGGCGACCCCGATGCACCGCGAGGTTTTTACCAGGGTGAAGAACTCTCGACCCGGGATCTCGTCCGCCAGCTGTCGCTGCAGTCCTACAGCGGCGGGATGCGCGTTTTGCTCCTGGGCGACGTGGACTTCGCAACGCGCGAGGCGGCCAACGCGCTGCTCAAGTTCTTGGAAGAACCCCCGAAGGGCGTGGTGATGCTGCTCACAACGCCGGCGCCGGGACGTTTGTTACCGACGATTCGATCGCGCGCCCTCGAGATTCGGTTCCCCTCGCTTTCCAAAGCGCAGGTCCGTGAAGTGCTGGGCCGCATGCATTACGGGGACGACGATGCAGAGCTCGGAGCGTCGCTCGGCGGCGGAAGCGTGACGCGCGCCGTCGCGGCTCTCGGGGGAGAAGAAGAGTCGCTGCGCGCGCACGTCGCGCGCTGGTTCTTCGAAAGCGTTGAGGGCGCGTCGCCGCACGATGCGTGGGCAACCCGCGAGACGCTCGACGACGGGCTGGAAACGATTAAAACTCTGGTCCGGGATTGGATAGTCGCCAGCGGTCACGATGGGGTCGCGCTCGTGTCGCTCGACTACGCCGACCGGCTGCACCGGCTGCGACCGCTCGACGCGAAAGAAGCCGTGACCCTCCTGGGCAAGCTCGATGAGGCGCAACGCCT
>JBEKRW010000126.1:0-7021 GCA_049517595.1 Candidatus Cybelea sp.
GGATCGGGATACTCCGTGTAAACGTCGCCCGCATCCGGGACGCGCCCTTCCGCGGCCTCTTCGAGCTTGTTTGATTCCTTTCCGATGAAGCGCGGCGGCCACTCTATCGTCACGTGCCGCCGCTGCAACAATCCCACGGTCTGTTTATCGCACGGCGCGCCGCTGGCATCGGCGCACTTGGCTTCGGGATGGAACTCGTACTCTTCGAGCACGTCGCCGTAGCTCTTCACGCGCGCGAGCCGTCGCGTCGCGCTCGGCAACGAGGCGCTGATCCCGTACTGCTTGCCGGAATACTGGTCAATCCACGGCAGCTTCGCCCATTTGCGCGGATCGCTTTCGTACGGCGCAATGAGGTGGAAGTGCTCGGGATCAGCGCCGACGGGATGGCCGAACGGCGCGACATGGCTGCTCAGAATGAAGTTGAACGGCTTGATCTGCGCCGGGTATGCATTGCGCGCGTTGAGCGTTGCCAGGGGCTTGAGCACCTCGGGGCTGCTCACGGTGATCTGCCCCGCGGCCACAGTCGTTGCAAAGGGCAGCGGCCTCGCGGGCAGCCCGAGAGATCGGCGCACGATCCCCAGCCACGCCTGCGCGATCCAGCTGCGATCGTCGCCGGTCGGATCGCTTGGATTGAGCAGATGCCCCAGGCCGTGCTCGGACCAGCGATCCTCGCCGTCGTCGCCGTTGTTCACTTTCTTGCGCAGCAGCGCAGGTTCGCCGTCGCGATCGCGCAGGAAGAGCGCGTAACGCTTGGCGGAAATCGCCAGGCACCAGAGCTGCCGCTGGCGCTTGGTCTTGGGGTCGAAGTTGTCGCTCTCGATCTTCAGGATCGTTCCTTCGACGGCGTTCCGATCGTAGGGGTTCAAGCGATCGAGCAGCTTCACGATCTCGTCCACGTCCGTCCATTTCAGCGCGCGAATCGCCTCGCGCCCATCCTTCGTGCGGTACGGACCGCCTGCGCATGGAATGAGGCCGCCGCGTTTGCTCGCGACGAATCGGCGCGGGAGCGCGTCGTACTGGGCGAGCGTTCGCGGGCGCCGGCGACGTTGACCGTCGCGACGGTGCTTTGGTATCTTTGGCATAGTTCAGCAAGAGAAAAGGGCCGAGACGGAAGAGAATCTCGGCCCTTACCTTTTAGCGATCTCCGTCCACGAGGTAGTACGCGGTGCCCGACATGCGCAGGCGCTTGTTCTTGATCGTCCCGCCACCGTCGAGGTGAGCTTGCGCGGAACGCAGCTGCTCGTCGCGGCTGGGATTTGAACCGAGGGTGAGAATCTCGGGTTCGCGATCCGCCGCCTTAACCGTCAGCGCCCAGCGGTCGCGCCCTTCGTATCCGCGTCCCGGCTCGAAGGTGATTGCGAGAACGTCGAAGGTACGATTTTCGCTGACGTAGTCCGCGACGTCTCCGTAGACGCTCCCGGAACCGAAAGAGAAGTTCTCAGCGGTCTCCTCGGAACTGGGATTTCCACGCGTGTTTTTGGGTTTGTTCGTCGTAGTCTGTTTCAAGGTGTCTCCTTATGTCAGTTGGTTAGGGTGGGGAAAAGTGAGAAAAAAAGTCTCACGCTTCGGGCGGCGGCATCCACCGCACACCGGCCCAGGTCGCGAGCGCGAAAAAGCCGACGACGCCACCGAAGACAAGCCAGCCGGTCCATGGAGAAATCTCCTCAGTCGGTAGCTCGTCCGATTGCAAGCGACGTTGTTTCATCGGGCGCGGATCATCGTCGAGTTCGCGAGCGATCCTGCGGATGGTCCAATCGGAATAGCCGGTCGCACGTGAGACGGCTCGGCACGACGGCGGCGGGTCTTCGAGCAGCATCTCCACGATGCGCTCGCGATCGGCCGGCGTCACGACGGCTCCGCCTTCTTAGCGATGCAGCCCTTGACGCGGCAGCTTGCGCTGCACCAGCGCGCCTCGACCTTGGTGCGGCGCGCCGCGGCAACGCGGTGACCTGGAATGAGCTTGCCGCAGCGCTGGCATTGCGGTGCTAAGGCATTAAGCGCAGCCGTGTAACGCGTTAATGGCTCGCCGGTGAGTATCTTGGTCCCCGCGACCGACTCTGCGGGGCTTGCAGCGCCCGCATCGCCACTTTCAGGATTTGCGCAGGGTAGCGCTCGCGCTAACATGATCCCGCGCTAGCAGAGTTATTCTGCCGTTCTGCCAGTAGCGCGTCTTCGATCAGTTTCCGCACGATCGCCGAGGGTGTCACGCCAAGCGTGGCGGCGGCGCGATCTAGGTATTCAAGGTGGGTGCGGCCGAGGACGACCCACTCGCGCCGCCAGCGGGGTCCGGCCGGATGCTCTGTGCGATCCATACGGGCAGTAACCCGAAGCCCGGAAGGCGCTCGTGCCACCTAATCCCCAAGAAGCCGGGTTGACGGTGAGTAGCGCTAAACCGCGTCCGCCAGGCGGGCAACCGCAAGAACTCACACCGTGAACAGGTGGTGAAATGGTGACTAACTTTTCAGATGAGATCCCCGAACGAGAGTTTATCGAGAAGCTGCGTCAACGCGATGTGCTTGCAACGCGAGCACAGTTGCGACATCTCAAGCGAAAAGGCGAGATCCGCGGCAGCGTACAGCGTCGCGTCTCCGGTCATCGCGGCTCCGTCTCGATGTATCTCGCCTCCGAGCTCGACCGTGTCGCTGGGCTGTTAACGGTGGAGGTTCATGGGCGAAAGACCGTTGAGCGGGCATCTCGGGAAGTGTGGCTGCAGATCGGCGAGTCGGCGCTGCCTCCCGGAATGACCTCACGCGCGTACATTATTGCGGAGATTGATGAAAAGCGCGCGGCTCTTGCGGCCGATCCCCGTGGCGTCGAGTTTCTCAACCTTGTTCGCAGCCCGATCGACCTCGATACGGACGAAGACGGCTCGCGAAGTGAGAAAGGGTTTAACCTCATCGAGTCGTTGATTGCGGGAAACGAACGATCGCCGGATCAACCTTTGGTCGAACTTGCTATGCACGCCGTGGTCATTAAAGGCTACGCTGAGGAGAGCGAGCTCCAAGAAGTTGACTCGGTCGCGCAAGTCCTGGGAGCTATCTCAACTCCTGAAATCAACCGGCAAGTCTGGGGTGAGGACGAGTTTCGGCGGCCTGTAGCGGAAATGATACTCACTCCAGGCGAGTATCTCGCCGACGTTAGCGACGAAACCATAGAGCGTGCTCGGCAAATGGTCTCCCCTTTTATGGAATCGTTGCGCGCTTTTGTAGACTTGCCAGAGCGACTCGAACGATTGAAACAGCCGGCAGGCCCGAATGCTGAAAGCCTCGCCACGCTTGGCAAACTATTCTCCGGTCGTCTTGAGACCGATCCGGTCTTCGCTGTGGCGTATCTCGCAAAACAGCTTTCGACTAACTCCGAAGCTTCGCAAGGCTTTCTCAGGAGCTTAGACACAATCACAACCGGTCTAGCCAACTACAAGAAGGTCGAAGGGCTAGTTGCAGCCGACCCGTCGATCTTGAAGAGACTCGAAGAATTCGCGGCCTCGCAGCGAAAGAAAGATACATAAAATAGGTGCCCCCGGCCCGCTGGTAACGAGCCGGAGGCGTCGCACTCAGGAGACTGGAGCTCCAGATGCAACAGCAGAACTTTACGCCCTTATATCCGCCGCTGCAAGTCCGCGCGGGCGTTCTGGTCGTGGACGGCTTCGGCATTGCGCTGCGCGTCCTGAAGCGCGGCAAGCTGCGCGTGGAGGATGGGATCGGCAGACAGCGCCGATCGCTTACGCTCGATCGCGCCGGGTGCGGCCTCGAACGCCTCGTCCTGATCGGCCATGCGGGCTACGTCACCCTAGACGCGCTCTCGTGGCTGCGCGCGATTGGTGCCGCGCTGGTGCAGATCGGCCGCGACGGCGAGGTCCTCGCGCATTCGGTGCCGTTCGGCTACGACGGCCATCCGATCCGGCGCGCGCAGGCGCTTGCGGTCACGAACGGCCTGGACCTGGCCATCGCGCGCGAGCTGATCGCCGACAAGCTTGACGGCCAGCGGCGGATTCTCGTTCGGCTTGGTGCCGGTCTGCGCGACTTCGATAAGCTGCGAGCTGCGCTTGATGCGGCCCATTCGATCGAACGCGTGCGCGTGATCGAAGCCAATGCCGCGGCGCTGTACTTTCCGGCCTGGCGCAGCGTGAAGATTCGCTTTCGCGTGCGTGACATCGCACGAATCCCAGCGCGTTGGCTTCGCTGCGATTCGCGCGTTTCGGTGCTGACGGGCGCGCCTCGCGCGGCGACCTCGCCGATCAATGCGCTGCGGAACTACCTTTTCGCCTGCTTGGAATCGGAGGCACGCCTCGCGCTGCTCACACAGGGTCTTGATCCAACGCTTGGCGTTCTCCATGCGGATCAGCGCAATCGCGATTCGCTCGCATTCGATGCAACGGAGCCGGTGCGCGCGGACGTGGATGCCTTTCTGCTCGACCTCTTGGAAGATCGCGAGTTCACGGCTCGCGATTTCGGCGAGCTTCCGAACGGCATTTGTCGGATCGCAGCGCCGCTAACGCACGAACTCGCACTCACGCTGCCGCATTGGCGCGAATGCTTGCGGCCGATCGCGGCAAACCTTGCGCAAACGTTCCGCGAAGCCCTAGCCAATAAGGGCGCATCGCCCCGCAGGCGATCGGTAAGCGAACAACAAAAGCGGCGAATCGCCCCGGCATTCGACCCGTCACCGCTATGCGCAACGCCTCGCAAAGCCTCGCCGCCGCAGCCATATGCAACGCGCGTATGGCGCACGCCGACCGTCGAAGCACTCCAGGCCAATCCAGCCGCGTGCGCGATCTGCGGCAAGCCGGTACTCAAGCGAAGGCGCCGCCATTGCGAGGCGTGCATGCCAAAGGCACGGCGCGAGCACGGACTGCGAGCCATCGAGGCGGCTCGCAAAACGCTCGCAGCGCAGACGGCCGCAGGCAATGATCCGCGCCGTAACGCCACCGTGAACGAAGCCCGTCGCGAGGCGATCAGCGAGGGGCATCGCCGCAATCGCAGCTGGGCGCGCGAGCATCCAGGCCAGCGCGACGAGGCGTGGTTTAAGCGCGAGATCGCACCGAAGCTCGATGCCTTCTCGCTCAAGGAGATCGGCAAGGCGACGGGGCTGTCGCTCGCAGCTTGCTCGCGCATTCGTGCTGGAGCGAGAGTTCCGCATCCGAGGCACTGGGAGGCCTTGCGCAAGCTCGCGGACTCGCAGGCGCTCGCTCCGCTGGGATAAGCGCCGCGGCGCAGCGAACGTACCCGGCCACCGATCCGTTCAGGCTTCAGGAGGTAGGGGATGAGTTCAGGTTTTGGCCGTTACGCACTAACAAGCTGCGCAGCCGCAGCAATGCTCGCAGCGTGTGGCGGATCGTCGCAATCTGCGGCCACCATTCCGCAAGGGTCGTCTACTGTAGGACAAGCAAATCAGTATGGCAGGTCCGGCAGCGGCGACCTTATCTACGCCGCCGCTATCGGCAAATCGTACGTCCTAACGTACCCGCAAGGTAAACTGGTTGGAATCATAAACGTTGGCGCCGCTGACGCTTGTTCCAACAATGCTGGCGATGTGTTTCTCGCTGGCGACCAAATCGAAGAATTCGCCCATGGCGGAACGTCTCCCATCGCTAGCTTTACTACTCCCGGTTCGCCTTTCGGATGCGCGGTCGATCCTGCGTCCGGCGATCTCGCAGTCGTCTTCGCGCAGACTAGTGGTAATGACGTTGCCGTATTTCCAAACGGCAGCGGCAATCCCACGCTCTATGAATCAACTTTAAATGCTTTTTGGTGCGGTTACGACGGTCAAGGCAATCTGTTCGTTGATGGTATTGGTCAAGGCGGAGCGGCCGGTCTGGCTGAGTTGGCAAAGAACGCTACGTCCTTTGAGGCACTCTCAATCTCGCCGCACATCCAGGGCGTATTTCTTCGCGTACAGTGGGACGGCAGCTATTTAACGGTTCAAGCTCAGAGTAACTACAAACGTGGCACTCACCATGTGGTTAGCATTAATCGCCTATCAATTTCCGGCTCCGCCGCCACCGTCGTTGGAACAACCCAAATCAAAACAATAAGAAAGACAGCGGCTCTCTCCTGGATTGACGGGGATAGGGTGCTTGTCCCATACGGAGATGCGGGCAGATATAATCCCAATGTCGGCTATTGGAAATATACGGCTGGCGGCAGCCCTGTCAAACAGGTCGAGAAACCGGCTGGGAAGACCGCAATTATTAATGCCATCACCATCAGCAAAGGTTCGTGACGCCGCGATACTCCAACAAATCATTCGGTATACGCAGAATGCAATGTAGGGCGGTGTGCGTTTGCTTGGCTGCGGCAATGCTTGCTGCGTGCGGCGGATCGCAGCCGCCGATCGGCGCGCAGGGGACGACGCCGATGACCAGCGTTGCGGCCGAACACCGCGATGCAAACCCCAGCACCGACAGCGGGGATTTGATCTACGCGCAGAACCGCAAAGCGACGTACATTCTTTCATACGCGACCGGCCAGGTAGTCGGGAGCTTTGACCTGGTTTCCTACGGCGCGAGCCTCTGCTCTGATAAACGCGGCGACGTTTTTATTCCGGCTGACAAAAAAGGCTATATTTATGAGTACGCGCACGGTGGAACGACGCCGATTGCGCAGTTGTCCGATGAGGATAACGAGACCCCGGGCTGCAGCGTGGACCCAATCACCGGCAACCTAGCGGTCGCGAATTTCTACGCTGACTGTCATGGTGTATCGTGCGCTAACGGAAACATTGCCATTTACGCGAAGGCGAAGGGCAACCCGAAGCTTTATTCTGATCCCACGATAACGAACTACGTTTCCTGCGGTTACGACAATGCGGGAAACCTATTCGTAGAAGGCGGAAATACAAGCGAGGGCTCCCTCTTTGCTGAGTTGCCGCGCGGGTCTAATAAGTTTACGAACTTCGACCTGGTCATCCTCCCTGGGGCGATATCGGTCGTGCAATGGGACGGAAAGTACGTAGCGCTAGGAACTGTAGCAGTTACAGGTCGCCTCGAGATCGATCGCGTTACGGTGCACGGGTCTAAAGC
>JBEKRW010000127.1:0-8740 GCA_049517595.1 Candidatus Cybelea sp.
GACGATCACCAGCGTCGGCCCGTCCAGGCAAACCGCATCGATTTCGCCGCCGGGAAGGCGCACGTTGCGGGCCAGCACGCGGTAACCGCAAGCCATGAGATAGCGGCTGGCCCGGTCCTCTCCCTGGCGCCCTTTTTCGCCGTTATTCTTCAATCCAGCTCGGGTCCAGAGCGAGCTGGGCGTCGCGAACGCGCGCCCAATTTGCGCGATGGTGAACGCTGGGACCGTGCACTCGCAGCGCCTCCAAATGATAGGGCGTCGCGTACCCCTTATGAAGCGCATATCCGTAACGGGAATCCACCAGGTCGAGCTCGACCATCAGGGCATCGCGATGTACTTTAGCAATAATCGAGGCGGCTGCCACGAGCGCGCAGCGGGCGTCACCGTGAATCAGCGGCTCTTGCGGCCCCGCAAACGATCGGATCCGAACGGCGTCCGTAATCAGGTACTCGGGCATGGCTGCCAGCGATGCGATGGCGCGTTCCATCGCCAGCACGCTGGCCCAATATATGTTGAGCCGGTCGATCTCGGCCACGCAGGCGCTCCCAATGGCCCAAGCGACGGCTCGCAGCTTGACGATCTCCGCGATCTCGGCTCGCAGCTCGGGCCGCACTTGCTTGGAGTCGTTGAGGCCTCGGATGAACAACGGTTGCGTCGCGACCACGCAGGCCGCAACCACCGGGCCGGCCAGCGGGCCACGCCCCACTTCGTCGATGCCCCCGACGAGGCGAAAACCCTTGGCACGGGCGGCCTCCTCGAATTGGTGTAACCGGTGCAGGCGCCGGCGCTCGCGTTCGTACGCGTTCTTGGCTTTACGCTGTTTCGGTGTCATCGGGAGCCTCCAATGATATGCGCCCGAAGACGCCTTCGTTAAACGCGCTGATATACGAACGCGCCGCGTTGTGATAATCGAGTTCGCCGCCGCGCCGCACGAAACCGCGCGCCGTCGCAAAGGCGTGCAGGTCCGGTACCGTGCTTCGGGGCGTGCGAGCGAGCAGCCAGCGATGAAACGCGGCCGCCACCTCTTGGCCGTCGTAGCGCTCGTACGGGACCGCGCCGCACATCGCGAGTTTCCACTGCGCGACGGGGTTGGGAATTCGTGTCGGTAAGATGCCGGGCGTATCCATGATCTCGACGTTGCCCTCGAGGCGAAACCAGGAAACGTGTTTGGTGACGCCCGCACGGGCTTCCGTTTTTGCCGCGGCCCGTCGTAGGAGCGAGTTGACGATGGAGGATTTGCCGGAGTTTGGAATGCCGACGATCATTGCGCGCGCGATCCCAGCGGCCTTCTCTCCGCGCGAGCGGCGAATGGCCAGCGTAATCCGGGCGACGCTGCCCGCATTGCGCCCGTCCACCGCAATGGCCGTCCAACCGCGCTGCGACAAGTGCCGCACCCAGCGCTGCGTCGTTGCCGGATCGGCGAGATCGTTGCGGTCGAGCGCGACCAGGCGCGTGCGAGTGCCAGCAAGCTCGTCAAGCAGCGGATTACGCCCGCTTTGCGCGATGCGCGCGTCGACCACCTCGACGACGATATCGATCGAGCGCAAGAACTCGCGAATTCGGCGCATCGCCTTGGCCATGTGGCCGGGGTACCATTGAACCGGACGCTCCAACTTCGAATTCACAGTTCCCCGTACGCTTTCAAGCGAGTCACAACGCGCCCAGCATGCTCGGAGGCCAGACGCCGGCGACGGCCCGGCCGATCAAACGGTCGTCGCTCACCGGGCCGAAGCTGCGGGAGTCTTCACTGTTCGCGCGATTGTCTCCCAAAACGTAGACCGAGGACGGGGGCACGACAAGTTCGGGAACGCTGCGATCGTCGGGGTCTTGCACGTATGGTTCGTCTTGTTCCGTGCCGCTGACATAGACCCGCCCGCGATCGATGCGAATGCGGTCTCCGGGCAGGCCGATCACACGTTTGATGAAGACTTCGCGAGCATCGCCCTCGTGGCGAAAGGCCACGACCTCGCCCCGCCGCGGCGCGCCGAAGCGAAACGCGAAGGTGTTGATCAGTACGTATTCGCCGGAGTGGATCAGCGGCTCCATCGAGCGGCCCGAGACCTGCGGCAAACGCAGGAAAAACGCCGCGATGAGAAGGGACAGCACGGCGAGCTGCAACACCAGGCTCGCGACCGAGCGCCATCGCAAGAAGCGGGCCACACGGTCGACTTCGCGCCGCGCGCTAGAGAATCTTGGCTTGCGAGGGTGGCCAGAAGATCAGGAACGCGCGCCCGGTAAAGCCCGCCGGGGTGCCGCTACGCGGCCCCGTCGCAAAACGTCCGCCATCCTGCGCGAAGCCCCAAATGTGTGAATCTTCCGAATCGTTGCGGTTATCGCCGAGCATGATGTAGCAATGCGGCGGAATTCGATCGGGCGCGCTCCACGAAGATTTCGGGGGCACGTTGCCCGAGTTTGGATCGATTCGCTCCCAGCCAGTGCCGTAGTTGACGGAGATTCCGTAATCCCGGATCTCGAGATTGTACGACGGGTTTTCAGCGACGTACGGTTCGTGCAGCGCGACGCCATTGATGTAGACCGTGCCGTCTGCGATGCGCATCCGGTCGCCTGGACGCCCGATTACGCGCTTGATGAAGTCGTCGGGCGTGGGGACTGGTGGCGGAAAGACGACGACGTCGCCTTCGTTGGGGCGGTGAAAGCGGTATTCGAACTTGTCAACGAGCAGGACGTCGTGGATCTGCAAGGTCGGCAGCATCGAGCCGGATGGAATGTAATAGGTGCGGGCCACGAACGTGATGAGAACCCACGCGGCAAGGCCGGCGATGATGAACGGATCGAGGAACTCGCGCGCGATCGCGGTGCTGCGCCCAGAGGATCCGGCGACCACGGGCCGCAGCGAAAGAACCACGCGGGCGGCCGCGATCACCGCGACGATCAGAAGGAGCTCGTACGGCGTCATGTGGTCTCTATTTCTCCAAAACTTGCAGCCGGTTTAGCGGCCAGATAATCGCGAAGGCACGTCCCGTGAAGCCGGCGCGCGCCTTGCGCCCTCTGCGCGGTCCGGCGGCAAAATCGCCGTGCGTCTGCGCGAATCCCCAAACGTGCGAGTCGTCGGAGTAGTTCCGGTTGTCGCCGAGGACGAAATAAAAGCCGGTCGGAATTTGGTCGGGCGCCTGCCACGACGTGCGCGGCGGAACGTTTGCGGCTCGCGGATCGAGTGGACGCCCGTTAACGTAGATGCCGTAGTCCCGAATCGTGAGATCGTAGTTAGGCGGTTGGTTTTCGTACGGCTCGCGCAGGGCGGCACCGTCGCGGTAGACGACGCCGTCGCGGATTGCAATCGTGTCCCCGGGCACGCCGATCACGCGCTTGACAAAATCGCTGCCGCCCGAATCCACCGGCGGTTCGAAGACGGCGATGTCACCGTCGGCCGGCCGGTAGAGGCGATAGGCGATCTCGTTGACCAGGAGCACGTCCCGGACTTGCAGCGTCGGCACCATCGACACCGACGGAATGTAGAACGTGTGGATGACGAACGTGATCAAGAAGAGCGCGACGAGGCCCGCGACGATCAGCGCGTCCAGTACTTCTCGCGCGACCGCTTTTGCCGATAGCGCAACCCGAGCAATCGTTAAGAGGCCGAGAAGCCCTACGAGCTGCAGCGGTGTCAGAGCGGCGGGTCAGGTTCCTTTGGCTTTCTTTTCCTTGATTCGAGCCGCTTTGCCGACCTTTTCGCTCAGGTAGTAGAGGCGGCTGCGCGATACGACGCCGCGCTTTCCGACTTCTATCCGCTCGACGCGCGGGCTGTGGAGCAGAAAAGTTTTCTCCACGCCGACGCCATGAGCGATGCGGCGGACGGTGATGGACTCGGCGGAGCTGCCGCCCTTGCGCACGATCACCACGCCCTCGAACATCTGCGTCCGTTCCTTGCCGCCTTCGGTGACCTTGGAAAAGACCTTTACGGTATCGCCCGGCCGGAACTGCGGGACACCGTCCTTGAGCTGATCTCGTTTGAGTGCGTCAATTACGTTCATTGTCTGTCATCCTGATATTTCGACTTCGGCCAGCGCGGTGGCTGGCCGGAGGATTGGGCGGCGCAAGGAATAGCCGGGCGCGTAGCCCGGCAGAACCAACGTATATTATCACGGGCTTTCCTGCGGAGGCAAGGCATCATCGAGCAGGTCGCGGCGGCGGCCGGCCGTGCGCAGGCGGGACTGCTCGCGGCGCCACTGCGCGATCTTGGCGTGATCGCCCGAAAGCAGGACCGCCGGGACGTCCACCCCCCGGAAGGTTGCCGGGCGCGTGAAGCTGGGATAGTCGAGCAATCCCGCCGAGAACGACTCCTGCTCCAGCGACCCCGAGGCAATCGTGCCTTCGAGCAAACGAATCGTCGCATCCATGAAGGCCAGGGCGGGAATCTCGCCTCCCGTCAGCACGAAGTCGCCGAGCGAGTATTCCTGCACCGGATAGATGGCGGCCAGCCGGTCATCGATCCCCTCGTAATGGCCACAGACGAGGATCAGGCGATCGAGCCTGGCTAAGCGCTCGGCTGCGCGCTGGTCGAACCGCTCGCCGCTCGGACTGGGGACGACGATGAGTTGCCGCTCGTCCGGCGCCGCCGTCGCCCCAATGGTATCGAGGACTCGGGCGATTGGCTCGATGCGCAACACCATCCCGGCTCCGCCGCCGAACGGCGCATCGTCGGCGCGCTCGCCGTCAAGGAGGTGGTCGAGAAGGTGGTGGTAGCGGACCTTGGCGATTCCGGCTTCGACGGCACGCCCGACGATCGACAAGCCCACGAATGGTGCAAAGACTTCGGGAAAGAGCGTGATGACGTCGATCTCGAACATGAGAGTTAGAGTGTTCCGTGACCGAGATGAATTTGCTTGCGCGCTCGAGGCGCTCGATCGTCGCGATTTTTCGCGCGCGCAGAGCGAACTCGACTCGCTGATCGAGGGCCATTCGTCGGGCGGAATGGAGCGCGCCTTTCTCCTCAATAAGCGTGGCGTGGCTCGCATTGGCCTGGAGCTGCGGGAACTTGCGCGCGCCGACTTCGAAGCGGCGCTCGAAGCGCAGAGCCAGTACGCGCCCGCGCTGACCAATCTGGGCAATTTGTTGCTCGAAAGCGGCCGGTTACAAGACGCGATCGATCATTACGAGCGCGCGATCGCAAGCGACGATGAATATGCCGTCGCCTATCTCAATCTGGGAGTCGCGTATAAGCGGGCCGGGCGCATCGCCGAAGGCGTTCGCGCGCTGCGTCAGGCGCAGCGGCTGGAGCAGCGCTCGCGCGCTATCGGTCGGCGTTATTCCCGGCCGTTTCGGTTGCGGTGATCCCTTCGAGGTACTGGAAGAGTTGCGGCAGCGTGATCTTCTCGAGCGCGGTCCGTTCGTGGATCGTTTCGGCGTCAGCTCCCTCGTCGCGAAGATAACAGCGCGTCTCCACGTTCTCGCGGTTGCTGATAAAAGAGACGGCGAAGCCGCGGCCCGGAATCTCGTCGTAGATCCGCATCGTCTCGGGGTCGAGGATCTCGATCGAGTGGGCCGAGTTGTGCGCGTCGAAGATCAAGATTTTCAAGTGCTCGAAGTGCGTGACTTCGATCAGCCCGACGACGAAAACGTTCTTTGTCGAAAAGAACTCGTTGCCGTGTTTGTTGCGGCTGGACACTTCGTAAAAGACCCGGTGCGCAACGAACCGGTTTAGGATCTTTCGCAAGGTCGCCAGTGAGGCCAGCGTTTCGGTGCGGTTGCCGCGAGTGTAGACGACTTTCACTAGGGGCACTCATGCTTGTACGGCCCCGCAGGCCAGCCCTTCCAAACCGCGGCGGAAGTCCCAGGCCGTTGCTGAAGTTACTGGTCGCCGATGCTATCAGTACCCGACGTCGCGGTGGTTTCCGTCCTGGCGCTCCTGCTCTTTGGGCCCGACCGCCTGCCAAAGGTCATGCGCCAAGCCGGGCGCTTGATGCGGGACCTGCAGAACACGTCGCATTCATTCATCGCCGAAATGGAACGGGCCGCCGACACGACGCCGGCCCCGCCCCTTCCACCCCTGCCGCCCCAGCCGCCGCCCGAGCCGGAAAAGGGTGAGCCGTGAGGTTATGGACGTCTGCTTCAAATCTCCCGTTTCATGCGTCGCGTTCGCGACCGACGGCTCCGTGCAGAATACGCTCACGAGTGGCCTGAGCAGCCCGCAGGGAGTGGCTGCCGATCGCGACGGCAACGCCTACATCGCCGATGCTGGCAACGCGGAAATTTATGAATATGGGCCGTATCTCAAGACGCTAATCAAGACGTATACCGATCCCGGTGAAGTGCCCGTCGACGTCGACTCAGCGGCGCAGCTGCTGGTGGTCTCAAAGAGTTCCACCCCGAGCGTGAGCGTCTATGCCGGCGGCTCCACGAGCCCCACGGCGGTCCTTACCGATCCTAAAGCGCCAAACCCAACGGGGATAGGCATTGCCCTCGACGGTCACGATGACTGCTTCTGGAGTCCGGGACAAACTTACGAATACAAGATCGACGAGTTCGCCGGCTGTTCCGGCGAGCCGACCGAGGTGCGCGGTACGAAGCGTGTGCTCGACGGTCTGGCATTTGACGGCGCGAACAACCTCTACCATGTGGAGCGGCGGGGCGACATCAAACGCGGAGGCTACGGCGCGGACGGCGAAATTTTTCAGTGCGTCGGAACGACGCAATGCGTGGCGCGGTACAAAGGCCGAGCGGGGACAATCAACTTCGACCAGCGATGGAAGTTTCTATGGACGGTAACACCGCGGGTTCCAAATAAAGTTCGGCTACGGTACTCCAACGGGCGTCGCCCACGTTCCAGGTCCTGGCTAGATATTGAAGTTGCGCCGCAGGTCGGTTATTCGCTCCTGGACCATCGTGCGTACCTGAGAGTGAATGCGCTCCCGCTGCTCGTCGGGCAAGCGGCGATAGATCAGATAGCCGGCTGCTGACAGCAGGCCGCCCAATATGCCGGCGAGCACGACCTTGCCGGCTTCGCCGGCTTCCTCGTCGTTCGATCGCTTCTCGCCAAAAGCGCTTTGGTATGCGGCCTCCTTTGACCTGTCGAGCTAGTTACCCGTAACCGTCGAGTTTGTTCCCTTGTTTTCAGACTCTCTCGCGTGCCACGCTGACGTGCTCCGGGAAACGACGGGCGACCTGCGTGACCGCAAGCTCCGCGGTGGTGACGATGGCTTGAATGCTCTCGACGTCGCGACGGCCGTCGTCAAGCATCACGTCGAACTCGCCTTCCTGCTGGAATGCGGTGAGGTCCCCCCCGGCATAGTGCTCGAGCCCCAGGCGGGCAGCCTGCAGAATACCCGAAACCGCCGCGCACACGATATCCTGGCCGCGTTCGGCAAAATCGACGTGACCGTAGGCTGAAATCCCGGCGAGGCGATCGCGTTCGTCGCGATAGAAAGTGACCTCGAGCACGGGCTGTGGCTACGCGCCCGCTAGGGCAGCGTGATCTTGGTAATTTTAACTTCGGCGAAAGGTTGGCGGTGGCCGTTGAGCTTACGCACGCGCTTCTTGGACTTGTAGCGGAAGACCAAGATCTTCTTGTCCTTGGCCTGGCGCAGCACGGTTCCGGTGACCGAAGCGCCGCTGAGCGTCGGATTACCGATCGCGATGTTATCGTCGTTTGCGGCGAGCACGACGCGATCGAAGGTCACGTCGGAGCCGACCTCGCTGGAAACCAGGTCGCAGCGGATGACGTCGCCTTCGGCAACTCGGTACTGCTTGCCGTCGGCCTCAATGATCGCGTACATGACTTCGGTACGATACCAGCCGCAGCGCCCGCAGTCAACGGCGGATTCGGCCTTCCTCCCATTGACCGGCGATTCCGATTGTGGTAAGAATCAGAGCAATCTATTAAATAGACTAATCTGGAGGTCAAAATGTACTTGGTAGTTCGAAAGGATGCGCACTGCGCCGGCAAGCTGTTCTTCGCCTGGGGAGCCTTCGGCTTGGGGATGGCGGCGGTCTGGGGAGCGGCCCATGGCAATCCCGGCGCCGACGCGGCCGTTTGGACGCTCGGCCTGGTCGCCGGGCTCGGTTTGTTCCTCGGGATGCGGGAGCTGTGAGCGTGGAACCGCTCGACGCCGCGGCAGCCCAAGATCACCTCGAAATGGTGAATCGCATCCTGGCCGAGTCGCATCAGCGACTTTGCAACGGCGGCGAGTACTTCGTCGTTTGGGGGGTGGGCTCGGCGTACGTTACGGTTCTCGCCCAACTCATAGCGAACTCAGCGCTTCCCGCAGCGGCGCGTTGGTCCGCTCCGCTCGTGCTCGCCGCATGCGCGATCTTTTCGATCGTCCGTAGCCGCACGACTCGTCGCGTCGTCACCCGCAGTTCGATCGTTCAGCGTGAGTTCTTCAACGTGCTGTGGCTGACGCTGGGTGTGGCCTTCATCGCCGACCTCGGCGCTCCGCGGGTTTTCACCGGGATCGCCGCGGCGGCGATCTGGAGCGTCGCCGAAAGCGTCGTCCTGCTTTATATCGGGATGCATGGGAACCAGCGCGCACAAATCGCGGGCGTTCTCACGATTGCGTCGGTCATCGCCGCGAGCTATGTCGCTCCGACGATCGCCGGTTATGTTTTGGGCGCCGGCATGTTACTCGGCTATGCGGGATTCGGCGCGAGCGAGCTGCTCGCACGCGACTAGCGGGACCCGATGGACGAGCTGTTGCTCTCGAAGATTCGCCTCGGCGTGGTTGCCGAGCTTCTCAACTACGACTGGGTCGCTTTTTCCGAGCTCGTACGCTCGCTGGATACC
>JBEKRW010000128.1:0-6946 GCA_049517595.1 Candidatus Cybelea sp.
GATTCCGTCGCGCTGGTCGTGAGCGAAGGCGGCCGGGCGAACGTGCACGTTCCCGATTTTGTCGGATTGACGATCGATCAAGCGCGGACGGTCGCGGCTGATACCGGCGTTACGCTCGGGCAGATCGTGTGGACTCCGCTGGGCGGAGCCGGCCCCGCACACGGCGTGGTCGCGCGACAACTTCCCGCGCCGGATGCAAAGATCGCATCGTACGAGCCCGTGTCGCTGCAGGTCAGCGCCGGACCGAATGAGTCGGGCTACATTATCCATCAGGCCCGCGTGCTCGTCTCGGTTCCCGAAGCCGATAGCGATCAGCCCACCACGCAGCTCGACGTGCGCCTGGCCCTTACCGACGCAACGGGCCAGTACGATCTCTACCACGCCTTCGCCCAGCCCGGCCAAAAGCTCGATTTTACCGTGACCGCGGTTGGAACGTCCGTGCTCGACATGTACGTCAACGACACGCTCGTGGGCGAAACGCGCCTCGGAACCGAACCGCCGAACGTCTACAGCGCCAAAGCCTCCGCCTCGCCATCAGCGTCACCCTGAGGAAGTGTCTGAGCGGAGTCGAAGGACGCCGATAGGATGACGATCCTTGCGCCTTCGCTGCTTTCGGCAGACTTCGCGCGAATCGCGGAGCAAATTGCGTGCGTGCAAGCGGCGGGCGCGGAGTATCTGCACCTCGACGTGATGGACGGGCGTTTCGTTCCGAACATCACTTGGGGCCCAAAGATTATCGGCGATCTGCGCAAGCTGTCACCGCTGACCTTCGACGCGCACTTGATGATCGTCGAGCCGGAGCGCTACGTTGACGATTTTAGGGCGGCCGGTTGCGACCGCATCACCTTCCACTTAGAGGCGACGCCGCACGCGCAGCGGCTCCTGGTACATCTGCGATCGATCGGAGCGAAGGCGGGAATAGCGATCTGTCCGCAAACGCCGGTCGCACTGCTGCAAGACATCATTGAAGATTGCGACACGGTGCTCGTGATGAGCGTCAATCCCGGGTTCTCCGGCCAGAAGTTCATCCCGCACGCGATCGAAAAAGTGCGCGAAGCCCGCGCGCTGATCGACGCTCGCAATCCCGGCTGTTTGATTGAAGTCGACGGCGGCGTAGGCGAAGGCAACGCGCGTGCGTTGGCCGAGGCCGGCGCCGGAGCGCTAGTGATGGGCGCCACGGTCTTTGGCGCGCCGGATCCCGCCGAAGCGTTGCGCCGGATCCGCTCGCTATTGGCGTGACCGAAGACGAGATCGTCCGCGCAATAGCGCACCTTCTGTGTCACCCTGAGCCCGTCGAAGGGCGGCACAGAATCCTCCTCGGCATCGGCGACGATGCCGCGCTCTGGCAGCCCTCGCGTTCGCATCGAAGCGTCATCTCGACCGACATGCTCGTCGAAGGCGTCCATTTTACGCGCGCTAGCATGTCGCTCGAAGATGCCGGTTGGCGGTCGATGGCCGCGGCGCTCAGCGATTTGGCCGCGATGGGGGCGCGCCCGGTACTGGCGACAGTCGCTTTGGGCGTGCCGGTCGCCAACGGCAGCCGCGAGATACTCGAGCTTTATAAGGGCATCGGCGACGCAGCGCGGCGTTTCAATATCACGATCGCCGGCGGAGACGTGTCGCGCTCCGAAAGCGTGACGATTTCCGTGACGGTCGTCGGCGAAGTGCGCCCGTCGAACGTCAAGACGCGCCCAGGCGGCAAACCCGGCGACGTTCTCGCGGTTACGGGCGAGCTCGGTGCGTCGCGCGCGGGACTCGAAACCGCCAATGAACCCGGGCTCATCGAAGGCGCCGGCAGCGACGCGGCGCTGCAAGCCTTCCGAAGGCCCGTGCCGCGAATCGCGGAAGGCCGCTTTCTGGCGGCGAGCGCAAACGTGACGGCGATGATGGACATTTCGGACGGACTCTCGACCGACGCTCGGCGCCTTTGCGCTGCGAGCGACTGCGCCGCGGAGATCGAAGATATCCCGGTCGCAACTTGCGCGCGTGAAGTCGCGCAACGTCTTGGCGAAGATTCTGCGCGTTTCGCGTTGGCGGGGGGCGAAGATTTCGAGTTACTCGTCGCGATCCGGCCGCGCGCGTTCCGCTACCTCGCCGGACGCTACGAAAAGCGCTTCAAAAGAAAACTACTGCGCGTTGGCGCCTTATCAAAGGGGCGGGGTGTTACTTGGCGCGGGGCCGCGCTCGATTCCCGGGGTTGGGATCACTTCGAGTAGGGCGCCCTTAGGCGCGGCGCGTTACTTTTTTCGAGCGCAGGCAGCGCGTGCAGACCTTCGCGGTGCGGTGCACGCCGCGATCGTCGACCCGCACGGATTGCAGGTTCGGCAACCAGCGCCGCTTGGTCTTATTCATGGCGTGGCTGACGTTATTGCCCGCCTTAGGTCCTTTTCCGCAAACTTCACAGCGCTTGGCCATAGCCGGCAGATAGTACCATGCGGGCCAGACCCATGGCAAGGACAAGTCATCCTGACCCTTCGACTCGGGGTCGAAAGGGTGACCTGGGGCAAGGATTCCAGGGGTGGCCCCCAAAGACGGCTCCCGTGAAGCGAGCGCGCATCGCAGTCGACGCGATGGGAGGCGACCACGCGCCGGAAGAGATTGTCGCCGGAGCACTGCTCGCCGCGAAAGAGTTCGACGTCGAGGTTGTGCTGGTCGGCGATGAAGCGCGCGTCCGCTCGCTGCTGCCCTCGGGCGTGATCGATCACATCACCCTCGTGCATGCACCCGAAGCCGTCGCCATGGATCTCTCGCCTTCGACAGCGGTCCGCTCCTGCGAGCGCACCTCGCTGGGCGTGGCGGTGAATCTCGTCAAGCAGGGCGAGGCCGATGCCGTCGTCTCGGCCGGGAACAGCGGAGCCTTCGTCGCGATCGCCTTCATCAAGCTGCGCACGATCGAAGGAATCTCGCGACCGGCCATTGCGACGATCTGGCCGGCGGTGAACGGACCGACAATCCTGCTCGACTCGGGTGCGACCGTGGACTGTCGTCCGGAATGGCTCGAACAGTTCGGCGTTATGGGATCGGCCTACGCCAAAGCGGTGCTCGGAATCGCCGAGCCACGCGTCGCGGTGCTCTCCAACGGTGAGGAACGCAGCAAGGGAAACCAGCTGGTGCTGGAGGCTGCACGTCTGCTCGAAGCGGCGCCGGTACGGTTCATCGGTAATGTCGAGGGCCGCGATCTCTTTCACAACGCCGCCGACGTGATCGTCGCCGACGGCTTCGTGGGCAACGTCGTGCTCAAAGCTGGTGAAGGCATGATCGCCGATTTTGGAGGGGTGATGAAGGACGCGCTGCTCGGCGGCAACATCATCACAAAGATCGGTACCTACATGCTGGCGCCCGCGCTGAAGCGTCTGCGCCGGAGATTCGATTACGAAACCTACGGCGGCGCACCGCTGCTCGGCCTTCGCGGAAACTGCATCGTGACCCACGGGCGCTCCAGTCGCAATGCGATCAAACACGCCATCAAGGCGGCGGCGGAAGAAGTCGAACACGACGTCGTCGGTAAAATCAGCGAGCTGATCGCGCCGCAACTCGCGGCTACGTAAGGCGGTCGCCGCGATGCTCGGCGTTTACGTGCACTTGCCGTTTTGCGCGTATCTCTGTCCCTATTGCGACTTTGCAAAGTGGCCGCTACGCGCTTCGTCGGCGAACCGGTATCTCGAAGCGCTCTCTTGCGAGATCACGCGCGAGCCGCGCGCCGCAGCCGCGACGCTCTACCTCGGCGGCGGAACACCCAATGCCTACGACTGCGAGACGATCGCCCAGCTTCTCGTCTCCCTGGAAGCCCGCTTCGGCGTTACCGCGGAGCGTTCGATCGAAGTCAATCCCGAGCTGGTGCGTGACGGCGATCTCGTTGCCTACCGCCAAGCTGGAATCACTCGGCTTTCGATCGGCGTCCAGTCGTTCGAGCCCGGCGAGATTCGCACGCTCGGGCGCAAGCACACCGGCGAAATGGTCGACGAGGTCGTCGCGGCCGCGCGCGGCGCGGGAATCGACTCCGTCTCGCTCGATTTAATGTACGGCGTTCCCGGGCAGACCCAGGCGAGTTGGGAGCGATCCCTTCGCCGCGCCGTGGGTTTGGAGGTCGATCATATCTCGGCCTACGGTCTGACCGTCGAAGAGAACACGCCGTACGCCGCATGGCGCGCGCGCGAACCTACGGCCTTCTTCGACGACGAGCGCGAGGCCGAACTCTATGCCTTGGCGATCGACCTGCTGCAGGCGGCGGGTTATCAACAATACGAGGTCAGTAACTTCGCTCGGCCCGGGCACCAATGCGCGCACAATCTGAACTACTGGGCCAACGGCGAGTACGTCGGGCTGGGCGTCGGGGCTGCCTCATATCGCGACGGCGTTCGCTGGGTGCACACGCGCTCGCTCGAAGAGTACGCGGCAGCGGCCCTCGAAGGCCGGCCGGTTCCGTCGGAGGCCGAGCGGCTGGAAGGCCGCCGGCGGGCAGGAGAAGCGATGATGCTCGCGCTGCGAACCGTGCAAGGGGTTCGCTTGGCCGATTTCAAAGAGCGTTATGGCATCGACGTGATCGAAGATTACGATCCTGTCGTACGTCATCTTGCAGGAACGGGATTGCTCGAGCGGACGGCCGACACGCTGCGGTTAACGCGCCGAGGCCGCTTTCTTGCCAACGACGTCTGCGGAGCCTTTATAACATTCGAGTAACAAACAATCTATCGGGGACGGTCTTACGCGTCGCGTTCGTCGTGGTCTTCGGCGTGACCGGATTCTTGCTGGGCCGGGAGGCCTACTTCAGCGTTTTCTCGCCGCACTTTGCCAGCGAGACGATGCAACTGTTCTTCCTGATCGGCTCTCCCGTCGCGGGCGCGGTGCTCGGAGCGCTGATTGCGCCGATCGCCCAAGCGCTTTTCGAGGGACAGTTGAGCCAGGCCGAGGGTGCGATGGATCGCCTGACGCCGGCTGAGATTGCCGGCGGCGCCGTCGGCCTGGTCGTCGGTCTTTTGATCGCGTTTCTGATCAAAGGCATCGTCTTCGAGTTGATCTCCGACGTCGGCCGGGCCGGCACGTATATCGCCATCGTGCTCTATCTCATCGTATCGATCTTTGCCGCCTATCTTGGCGCGCGGATCGGCGCCAAGACTCGGATCGTTCCGGTGGCTCGCGGCGTGGCGGGCAACTCGGCGGCGGTCGCGCCGAAGCTGGTGGACACTTCGGCGATCGTCGACGGCCGAATCGTCGACATCCTCGAGACCGGTTTTCTCGACGGCCTGCTCATCGTTCCGCGGTTCGTCTTGCGCGAGTTGCAGTCGATCGCCGATTCCGTCGACCCACTCAAACGAACGCGCGGCCGCCGGGGCTTCGACGTGCTCACGCGGTTGCAAGAGCTTACGATCCTCGAAATTAGCGAGCGGGACTTCACCGACATGGCGCCCGGAAACGTGGACGCGCGCCTCGTTCGACTGGCGCGCGAAGTTGGGGCCAAACTCGTTACCAACGACTACAATCTCAATCGCGTTGCCCACGTGGAAGGCGTCGCCGTGCTCAACGTCAACGAGCTTGCCAATGCCGTGAAACCGGTCGTCTTACCCGGCGAGGAGTTGCACGTCGCGGTCATTCGCGAAGGCAAAGAGGGGCATCAAGGCATCGGGTATTTGGAAGATGGCACGATGATCGTCGTCGAGCACGGGCGCCGTTTGATCGGCGAAGAGGCCGACGTCGTGGTCACGAGCGTGCTCCAAACGGTTGCCGGCCGAATGATCTTTGCGCGCCCGAAACGCGAAGGCTCGAACTAGTGCAATGGGGTGCGGTCATCGTCGCGGCCGGCCGCGGCCTGCGCTTAGGGCGACCGAAGCAGTTTATCGAGATCGCGGGAGTGCCGATGGTCGGCTGGTCGATTCAAACCTTTGCAGCCATGCCGCAAATCGTGGAGCTCGTCATCGCGACCGAGCCTGAATCCGTCGAGCCGATGTCCGAGCTCGCGCGGCGCCTGGCGCCCGACCTCCCCCATCGCGTGGTGCGCGGGGGCGAGCTACGCCAAGATAGCGCTCGCGAGGGTATTATGGCACTGAGCGAAGGTTGCGACGCCGCGTTCGTTCACGATGGCGCCCGCCCGCTCGTCACTACCGTGGACGTGCTCGCCGGAATGCGCGAAGTGCGTGCGGGGCGCGCGTCGCTGTTGGCCGAGCCGGTCGTCGATACGATCAAACTCGTCGATCGCGATTCACTGATCGTCGGTGCGACGCTCGATCGCGGCACGCTTTGGGCGGCGCAGACGCCGCAGTTCGCTTTGGCCGCCGATCTGCGCGCCGCGCACGAACGTGGCCGTCTCGAAGGCATTGCCGTCACCGACGATGCGACGCTGCTGGAGCGCATCGGCGTCTCCGTCGTCGTCGTTGCCTCCACGAGCGACAACTTCAAAGTTACCCGGCCGGGCGACGTGATTCGCGCCGAAACGATCTTAAGCGCCCGCCGCGTTACGGCTCCTGTCATCCCGTGATGCGCGTCGGCCACGGATTCGACGCGCACCCGCTGGTCGAAGGACGCAAGCTCATGCTGGGGGGCGTCCATATTGCGTTCGAACGCGGTGCGCTCGGCCACTCCGACGCCGACGTTCTCGCCCACGCCCTTGCCGATGCGCTGCTCGGAGCCGCCGGATTGAGCGATCTGGGTACTCGCTTTCCGGCGAGCGATCCGCGCTGGAAGGATGCTGACTCGATGGAACTGCTCGCGCAGTGCGCCGCGGCCGTGCGCGCGGCCGGCTTCGAGATCGTCAATACGGACGCCACGATCGTCGTGGATCGTCCGAAGCTCGCGCCGCACATCGACTGGATGCGCGCGAATCTTGCCGTCCGGCTCGAGATCGACCAAACCCGCATTAGCGTGAAGGCCAAGTCGAGCGAGGGTCTCGGTTATACGGGCGACGGTAGCGGCATCGCCGTCTACGCCGTGGCGCTGCTGTCATCCTGAGCCT
>JBEKRW010000129.1:0-6927 GCA_049517595.1 Candidatus Cybelea sp.
AGACGGCAATGCGGGCGTCGGCTTTTATCCGTACCCCGCGGGCGGAGCTCCAACCAAAGCCATCAGCGTCGAGGAGCCGTTCGGTGCGGTATTAAGCAAGTATCGACTGACGCCCGCGACGGAACTTCATTAAGAGAAGAGTGGCGTCGTGATATAGCGCTCGGCGGTGTCGGCGAGCAGCACGACGATGACCTTGCCTTCCACACTCGGGCGCGATGCATCCTCGTCGCTGACGACGGCCATCTCATCGAGGATCGAGCGATTCAGCACGGGGAAGACCGCGGGAGATGCGCGCCAACTCCACCATCGGCGTCTTGCCGATAGTTTGCGTTACGTCGGAGAAGATCACCGGCAGCTCTTCGCGCGTTACTGCGATGTATCTTCCGGCGTTGCTCTGGAAACGCCTTGAAGTAGCCCGGCGTAGCCGTCCAGAAGCTCGCTCGCGCTCGGGTTCGCCAGTAACGTGGCATCAAAATGCGCGACGGTAAGCCCGGCGACGATGCGATGTGCCTTCGCTTCCGGCCGAAGATCGGCAAACGCCCGCATCTCCCTCTGGATCCATTGGAGTTCGGGCGGAAATTCCATAGCACGCACGCGTTCGTGCTGCTCTTCGGCGCCATCGACGAAGTGCAAGTGGTCCACCCCTTCGAGCACGACCAACCTCTTGAACGACGGTACGCGATCGAAAACATCCCGAACGCACTCGAGCGGAATTGATACGTCGCTATCCCCGGCGATCACGAGCGTCGGCACCTCGCGATTCCAAGCGAAGTCGAGCGTCGCCGGAATTATTCCCGGGCGCGGGTTGGTAGCTCCGGCAGGCGCCAGTGCCACGACTGCCTTGATGTGACTCATCTTCGACGGTGCCGCCAGTGCGGTCCATCCGCCGAAGCTGTGCCCGACAATCCCGACCCGTTGCCCCGCTTTATCAACGGCTTCAAAGAGAAGCTGAATATCCGGCAAGCGGGCCTCGATCAACGCCGCCAACCGCGCGCTCTTCTCCGCGGGATCGGTTGCCTCGCTCGGTCGGGGCATGCTATGGTCGGAATGATCCAACGAGGCAACCGCGTAGCCATGGCTTGCGAGATGCTCGCACAAGAAGCTCGACCCCGTCTTCGAGCCTCCGCTAAAATGCGAGAACAGAATCAGAACGCCGGGCGCTTCGTCAACGGGATTCCACGAAATACAACTGAATTTCCGGCCGCGCCGAACATCGTCGGCTACGAACTCCCGCGCTTCGAATTCATACGGACCGCGCGCAAAAGGATCGTATGGCTTGAAGCTCGTCATTCGGAGAAACGTTTCTGCGAGCCACGGCCAAGCCCTCGGCTGGAATGCGAGTGCGCAGAGAGGAACGAGCAGTATGCTAAGCACCGAACAGAAGATTACGCCGCTGTTGTGGTTCGACAGCGAGGCCGAGAAAGCGATAAACTTTTACGTCTCGATCTTCAACAATTCGAAGATCGATGAGATAAACCGCTTCGACGAGGATGGCCCAGGGCCGCAGGGAAGGCCGATGATGATCGAGTTTACGCTCGAAGGCCAAGAGTTCATGGCGCTCAACGGCGGTGCGGTCAGCGACCTGCCGGTCACCGACGTGCCGCCCCGCGGCGGCATCGCGCTCTTCATGAGTTGCGAGACTCAAGCGGAACTCGACCGTGTTTGGGATCGCCTGGCCGAGGGCGGCCATATCCAGCAATGTGGGTGGCTGCGCGACAAGTTCGGCGTCGCCTGGAATATCGTTCCGCGGGGCATGGGCGAGTACATCGGCCACGACGACCCCGAAAAACGCGCACGCGCCATGAAGGCGATGCTGCAAATGAAGAAGCTCGATCTCGAGGAAATCCGCAAGGCGACGGAGGGCGCCTAGGCCCGGTCCATTCTTCGTGAAAGCGCTCGCACTTCTTCAAGGATGAGGGCTTGCGTCGCTTGCAGCGCGGCGATCGCACCGTCGTTTTGTTCCGAGAGCGTATCGAGCGCCGTGCCCACGCCACGAGCCAGCGCGACGAGCGCGTCACACTCGTCGGGCGCGTAGGCCTCGCCGTCGCGTTTCGGGCCGCAAACGAGCGCGCCGACGAGATCGCCGCGCGAAATCATCGGGAATGCCAACTCGCCGCGAAGCTGCGAATCCTCGAGCGAATGCAGGTTGAGTGGTTTGCTCCAGGCTTTGAGGGCGATGATGCCCGGATCGTTTGGATCGATGCGCGTGGGTCCGTTCCCGCGGGCTACATACCCCCGCGTATCATCGCGGACGAGAATCGTCGCCTCATCGGCATCGGTATGCTCCAGCACTTCCTGGGTCGCCCGGTTGAGCAGGACGTCGCGATCGTTGATGAAGGCCGACTCGACGGTGAAGCGGCGCAGCGCGGCTTCGTCCTCATGCCGCTTCCGAAAGAAGAAGCCATCGACGAACGCATCCACGTAATGATGAATGTAACGCATGGAGAGGCCGAGTGCGAGCGCGACGACCATCCCGGCTACCACGCTGGTCGTGTGGCTGGCTTTGACCAGCCATTCGCTTGCAGCCCATTCGATCAAGATGAAGATGCCGATAACAATCGCCGAGACGATGCCGAAGACGGCCGCCCGGTTTAAGACGAAGCCGATGTCGATCAATCGGCGGCTGAGCGCAACGTACGTCACGACGAGCGGCGTGGTGAAGAGGACGAGACTATAGAAGTAGTTTACCGCAAGGTAGACGTCGTAGGAGTGCAGGTGCGTTGCCGCCCCATCGAGCAGGTAGCGCGCAAAGAAAAGCAGTGCCGGCGGGGCGAGCAGCCAGGCCGCGCGCCGTTGGTCGATGCCTCGCGACGCCGCAATCGCGAGCACGCCGCATCCGAGTGCAGCGAACAGAGCAAGGCCGAAGACCGGCCCCGCGGAAAGCCACGCGATTCTCAGTGGATCGAACCACAAGGTGACGACGCCAAGAACGCCCGCGCACCCAAGCACGATCGAAGCCGCGACGAAAACGTAGCACAACGTTTGGAAGGTGCGCCGAGCCCGTGAGAGCGGCGCGCCGAAACAGCCGGCGCACGTCGCCCAGAATGCCACCGCCAACGCCCCGAAAAACGCACTCCCGATGCGGAAGACGACATAGACCCACGTCCACGGAGCGGCAAACGCAAACGGCGCGGTAATCTGCCACAGCGCATAGGAGATCAGCGCCAGACACAGCAGGCGCATCTCGCGAACGGAAGATCGGCGCCACACGATCAGCGCCGCGAGCACCGCAATCCAGACTTGGCCCGGCCAATTGAAGAACGCGTCCCAGCGCCGCCGCAAGTTGGGAGGCCGCGGCGTCACCACGGCTGTTCGCTGCGCCGAGCCGCGCAGCACGAGGATCGTCACGGGCCGCCCGGCCAGCGGCTGGCCCGTTAGTGAGAGCCTATCGAGGAGATTGTTCGCGCGGAGGTCCACTCGATCGCCCGCGCGCAGGCCGCCTTGTTCGGATGCGCCGCCGGGCTCGATCGATTGAATCGTGAGATCGAACGGCTGCTGGGAGTCCGAGACCGTCGCGCCCCAGATTCCAAGCCACGGCGATGCACCGTTCACGCCGATCGCGCCCAAAAGCTCGGAAAGCGCGAGGAGCGCGGTTATCCCGCAGAACACCACGATCAGCGCACGCCACACAGCGGGTCTCATGGAAAGCGAAGTTAGGCCTTCAGGTTGGGCAGCCTCTTTGGTTCAGGGGGCGTAGACGAGGAGTTCGAACGAGCCCGGCACGGGAGTATAGCGATCGCGATACGAGGTCGCGTGCAGGTTCTCGATCAGCTTCGCCGTCACGAGAAAGATATCGCCGGTCTGCGGGTCGAGCGCCATCGTGCGCGCACCGGAGACGGTCTTGACGTTCTGCAGCAGGGTGAAACGATCCGGTGCGTCTTCGCGCACGACCGTCAGCGTCGCATCGCGTCCGTTGGAGGCAAACGCCAATCCGGAGGCCGGGTCGTAACGCGTCGCGTCGGTCCCGGCGCCCGTGGGAATCGTGGTGACGAGCTTTCCCGTGCCGGCATCGACGACACCCATTTCGCCGGTGCACGCGGTGAAGAGCCGGCCGTGCTCGGCGTCGATCGAGAGACCAGAAGGGTGGAGACAGTCTCCGAGCGGATAGCGTGCGACCAGTTTAGCGGTTCGCGCGTCAATGGCGACGATCTCGCTCGTGCTCGCGATGTTGTCGTAGACCATGCCGCGTCCGTCTACTGCCGGAAACTCCGGGCGGCCGCCGAGCGGAATCGTGGCGTCGACGGCGTTCGTGCGCGCGTCAATGACCGTCGCATCGTTACTGCCGCCGTCAAAGGTGAAGACGCGGGAGCTGGCCGGATCGAAGGCGATTCCGTCGGGATTCTTCGCGCTGGTTTGAATGGTTGCGATCGTTGCGAGCGTGGCGAGGTCGAAGACGGTGACGGTTCCGTCGGCTCCGTTGGAGGTAAAGCCCTTGCCGAGCTGCGGCGCGAGCGCGATTCCGTGCACACCCGGCGTATTGGGGATGTCGCCGGCAATTTTTCCGGTAAACGGATCGACCACCATAACGTGCGTGCCGCGCGAAATAAAGAGTCTCTTGGAAGCGGCGTCGTAGGTGAGGTAGTCCCAACCGCCACTCCCGCCGAGCACGTAGGTTTGCACGAGATGGTAACTGACGGCCGGCGCCGCAACGGCGGGAATCGCCGTTGCGAGCAACGCCGCCAAGACGAGCGGATGCCTCATACTTTCGTGTTCCCGCACCGTGGCGGATTCAACCGAAGCGTCTTAGAGCTTGAATGTAGGCTGGGCGCGCTTTTTCTTATGGGGTAACGCTAAAGATGGTGCCGCAGCCGCTGCTACAGCCTGCGCCGCCCGTAACTGTCGTGCCGTAGAGCACGCCATTTATGTCGATCAAGGTCGACGACGGGCGGCGCGCGTCGTCTCCACCCTTGAAAGCATAAACGACGCTCTCTTCATTGTTAGCGGGGTCGATCGAGAAGACGGTACCGCAGCCGCCGGCAAAGAAGCCGCAGCCGCCGCCGTGCGTCGTGGTGCCGTAAAGCTTGCCATTGAGGGCAACGAGGCCGGCGTTGGGGTATGCGCCGTCCTTGTAGCCTTTGAACGCGTACAGGCTCGTTATCTTACCGGCGAAATTCATCGAGAACACCGTTCCGCAGGAAGTCGAACAATTTGGACCGCCGTGGACCGTCGTTCCCCAGAGCTTACCGCCGTAATAGAGCAACGCACCGCGAGGATGCGCGCCGTCGGTGGCTCCGCCTTTAAAGGCATGCAGCATGAGCCCTTTGCCCGGATAGCTGGAGATAACTGAGAAGACCGTGCCGCATCCCTTGCCGGGGCATGCGTCTCCGCCATCGAGCGTGGTTCCGAAGAGGGAGTTGCCGACGGCGATGAGCCCGCCGTATGGATAGGCTCCGTTCGAACCGTTGAAGCGATAGACGAGTTTCTCGGCGCCGTTGGCGGGATTGAGCTCGAAGACGGTCCCGCACCCAATGGCTCCGCACCCGGTGCCGCCGTTGATCGTGGTGCCGTAGAGCTTGTGGTTAAGATAAATCAAACCCGCATGCGGGTACGCGCCGTCGTCAGGTCCACCTTTAAACGAATAAGACTCAAGCGGCTTCTTACCGGTTGGGTCGACGGCGAAGACCGTTCCGCAGCAGAGCCCATTGGCGCTGTTCTGCGTCGTCCCCCACAGCCGGTCGCCGACCGCGATGAGCGCGCCATACGGATACGTCGCACCGGAACTGGTGAAGCGATGCACGACGTGAAACCCTCCGCCGAGCGCAAAACGAATAGACGAGTCCGCAGCACTCGTTGATATATTGCACCGGTGTCGTACCGTAAAGCGTGCCGCCGAGGTTGAGCACGGCGCTCTCCGGACTGGTGCCGTCGCTGAGCTGCCCGTGGCGCCGCACCCCGGCCTTAAAATCGTACACGATGGTTTCCGTGCCGTAAGGCTGGTGCGATTGACCGGGCGCCGGCGTGACACTACTGCTCGGGCTGCAAGCCGAAGCCGCAACGGACGCGATCAAGCTAAGTCGGAGAAAAATGCTGCGCATACTTGGCTCTTCCCTAAGCAGGCAGCGGTTGCCTTGGATACCTGGTCGTGCGGGATTGCGGTCCGTCGGCTCCGTAAGGAGCGGATATGCGTAAACCTTTCATCATCACGTTACTGTTCGCGTTTTTGACCGCGTGTAACAGTAGCAATGCTACTCCGATAACGCAAGTCCCCGGATCGGGAAGCACCGATACCGATTTCGTCGTCAGCGGCCGCTATATCGATCTGAGCGAGGCTCCGGTCGGCTCGCCCTCGGTGCATACCGCCGCCGGCAAGAACTTCTTCATCAAAGGGATGGTCTATTGGCCGACGCCGATCGGGAAAGGCGTGGCCGACCCACCGATGCTCGACGACGCGCTGCGCGACGGCAACATGGCGGTGTGGTCGCGCGATCTTCCGCTGATGCGAGCGATGGGCGCCAATGCGATTCACGTTTATAACGTCGTGCCGCCGCCCTACGACGAGAAGACGGGCCCCATCACCAAGTTTCTCAACGCCGCTTGGAACGGCGGGACGAAGCCGGTCTACGTCCTGATGAGCATCCACTTCAACGGCGACGCGCTGCTCAATCCGGACGCGGTGGCATCGCTAGCCAAGCAGTATCGCGAACTCGATGCAAAGTACGCAAAGTACCCGGCGGTCTTCGGCGTGACCATCAGCAACGAGATTGGCGCCGGCAATCTCATCACGCAGCAGAAGTGGTGGGACGGGTTCAACACCGTCGCGAAGGCGGCGAAGCAAGGATTCGCCGACGGCGGCGATGCGGATAAGATCGTAACGACCTCAGAGCCCGACGGCAACATCGGCTTCGTGAAGGCCGGCGAACAGTTCAAAGCGGCCGTCGACGCCTGGGGCATCAACATCTACCGCGGCCGAACGTTTTCGAACCTCTT
>JBEKRW010000130.1:0-6871 GCA_049517595.1 Candidatus Cybelea sp.
GCTGCCGCGCTTGGAACTGCGCGACGAGCCCACCGACGAAATCTGCCCGAAGTGCGGCCGCCCGATGGTGATTAAAACCGGGCGTTTCGGCCGTTTCATCTCCTGCACCGGATATCCCGAGTGTAAGACGGCAAAACCGATCGTTAAGGAGACGGGCGTCGCCTGCCCCAAGTGCGCCGGCGCGATCGTCGAGCGCCGCTCGAAAAAGGGCCGCACGTTCTACGGCTGCGGCAACTATCCAAACTGCGATTTCATCTCGTGGGATCCCGTCGTTACCCAACGCTGTCCGGTCTGTGGCTCGTACGTGGTCAGCAAGACGCGCCGCGGCGGGGCCACACGCTTGGAGTGCGCTGCCGACCGCACCCACCACGTGGAAGCAGAATCGCCCGACGACAAAGAACCCGTCGAAGCCTAAACTTCCGTGCGTACGCACCCGGCCTACCACGGTGAGCGAGTCAGCGAAAAATGGAGCGATTAACCGTTATCGGCGGTGGCCTGGCGGGCTGCGAGGCGGCGTGGCAGGCTGCGCGCTGCGGCGTCGAGGTGGAGCTGTACGAAATGCGTCCGCACCGCAGCGGCCCTGCCCACACGTCCGGAGCCCTCGCCGAGCTGGTCTGCAGCAACTCGTTTCGGGGCGCAGCGCTGGAAAATGCCGTCGGATTGCTCAAAGAGGAGCTCGCGCGACTTGGGTCGCTCATCATCACCTCGGCGCGAGAGAGTGCCGTTCCCGCTGGTGGAGCATTGGCCGTCGATCGCGCCCGCTTCGCTGCCTTGGTCGAATCGCGAATTGCCGGCGAGCCGCGGATCGCCTTGCGTCGGGAGGAGGTTCGCGAGATACCAACGGACCGGCCGGTGATCATCGCCTGCGGACCGCTGCCCAGCGACGAGTTCTTGGCGACACTGGACGGAATGCTCGAGTCGTCCTTCGACGGAGCTCAGGATGACACTGGAGGCGCACGGGATCGCGCTGGTAGAACGAGGCTTCATTATTACGATGCGGCTTCGCCGATCGTTGCGGCCGACTCGATCGACGAATCGTTCACGTACCGAAAGTCGCGCTACGATAAGGGAGATGGTGACGATTACCTCAACATTCCACTCGATCGCGCGCAGTACTCGCAACTGCTTGCCGATCTTCGCACGCTCGAGCGCCATCCGGCAAAAGACTTTGAAGAGACGCGATATTTCGAAGGCTGTTTGCCGATCGAGGAGATGGCCGACCGCGGCGACGACGTGTTGCGGTTCGGCCCGCTCAAACCGGTCGGCCTGCGCGACCCAAGCACCGGCCAGACTCCGTTCGCCGTCGTGCAGCTGCGCAAAGAGAACGTAGAAGCCAGCGCCTATAACCTCGTCGGCTTCCAGACGCGACTGGCGTGGCCGGCTCAAAAAGAGGCGTTCGGGAAGCTTCCCGGCCTGCAGAACGCCGAGTGGCTGAGGCTCGGCGTGATGCACCGCAACACCTTCATCGACTCGCCGCGCCTGCTCGACGAGCGTCTGCGTTTGCGCGGCACGCGCCGCCTTTACTTCGCGGGACAGATTACCGGCGCGGAAGGCTATGTGGAAGCGGCCGCGTGCGGTGCGATGACGGGCATCCATGCCGCGCGCGAGATCCTGGGCCTGCGGCCGGTGGAGTTTCCGCGCGAGACGGCCTTCGGCGCCGTCGTCGCCCATTTGCAGAACCGTCACACCGCCGACTTTCAACCGTCAAACGTCACCTGGGGCTCCTTCGACGTAGCTTGTGCTGAGCGTGGTCCAACTGCTCAGGATGACAAAGAAAGAAGTAGGAAGGTCGGCAAGCGGGAGCGGAGGCGGATGATGGCCGAGCGCGCGCTCGCCGCCATCGAGCGGTTCGCGTCTGAAACCGTTCTGGAGCCGGTCGGGTAGAGATAGGGGCTAACATGAAGGTTCGCTCTACTACGATTTTGGCCGTCCGCCGGGACGGGAAGCTCGCGATTGCCGGCGATGGCCAGGTGACGCTCGACAAGACCATCGTCAAACGCGGGGCGCGCAAGGTGCGCAAGATCTCCGGCGGCAAGGTCTTGGCCGGTTTCGCCGGCTCCGCCGCCGACGGCATTACCCTCCTCGAAAAGTTCGAGGGCAAGTTCGCGGAGTTCAAAGATTTGACGCGCGCTGCGGTCGAGTTGGCTAAAGATTGGCGCCAGGACCGCGCGCTGCGGCGTTTGGAGGCGCTGATGATCGTCGGCAATCCCGAGCATCTCTTTGTGCTCTCCGGTACCGGCGACGTCATCGAGCCCGATCAAGGCGTTGCGGCGATCGGCAGCGGCGGTCCCTACGCTCAGGCCGCAGCCACCGCGATGCTGCGCAACACCACCCTTTCGGCGGACGAGATCGCGCGCAAAGGGCTCGAGATTGCCGCCGAGATCTGCATCTACACCAACACCGACATCATCGTGGAGACGCTCCCGTGACCGGAACCCTGGCGACCGCTTTGGATCCGGCCACCCTGACGCCCCGGCAGATCGTCGAAGAACTCGACAAGCACATCGTCGGCCAAGCCAAGGCGAAGCGCGCCGTCGCCATCGCACTGCGCAACCGGTACCGCCGCGCCCGCGCTCGCGAAGACTTGCGCGAGGAGATCACGCCGAAGAACATTCTGATGATTGGTCCCACCGGCGTTGGAAAGACGGAGATCGCACGGCGTTTGGCCGCATTGGTCGGCGCGCCGTTCATCAAGGTCGAAGCGACGAAGTATACTGAGGTCGGGTACGTCGGGCGCGACGTTGAATCGATGGTGCGCGACCTCGTGGAAGCCGCGATTCGAACCGTTATGGACGAGCGCCGCGAGGAGGTTCGCGAGCTTGCGGCGCGCCAGGCGGTCGAGCGCGTCATCGACGTGCTTCAGCCCGAGACGCGTCCGCCGGGATCGGGGTCGCCGGGAAATCCGCTCGGTGCGGCGCTTGGTTCGATTTTTGGCGGCAACGTTGCCGCGCAGCAGCACTCGGCTCCGGTCAGCGTGTCGCCGGACGCGCAGCGGGTGCGCGACCAAACGCGCGGCGAGATCGAGCGCGGATTCTACAACGTCCGGCTGATCGAGATCGAAGTCGAGGAAAGCCAGTCGCTGCCGATCGGCGTCATCGGCGGCGGGATGGATCAGGGCGGAGACCTCGGCGAGATGCTCGGAGGCATTCTGCCTAAACGCCGTACGAAGAAGCGCGTCACCGTGTCCGAGGCGCTGCGGATCTTCGAGCAGGAAGAAGCCGCGAAGCTGATCGACATGGATGCGGTCAAACGCGAGGCGCTGCGCCGCGCCGCCGAGGACGGCATCATCTTCATCGACGAGATCGACAAAGTCGCCGGTTCGCAACAGCGCGGCGGTCCCGACGTTTCGCGCGAGGGCGTGCAGCGCGACATCCTGCCGATCGTCGAAGGGTCGACCGTCAATACCAAACACGGTCCCATCAAGACCGATCACGTCTTGTTCATCGCTGCGGGCGCGTTCCACATGAGTAAGCCGTCGGATCTCATTCCCGAACTGCAAGGCCGCTTGCCGATTCGGGTCGAGCTAGACTCGCTGACGGCCGAGGATTTCAAAACCATTTTGACCCAACCCAAGAACGCACTGGTGGAGCAGTACAAGGCGTTGCTCGCCACCGACGGGGTCGCGCTGGATTTCCGCGACGATGCCATCGAACAGCTCGCTAACTTCGCCATGACGGTGAACGAGCAGACCGAAAACATCGGCGCTCGCCGCCTGCATACCGTGCTCGAGCGGATGCTCGAAGACGTCAGCTTCGAAGCCCCCGAAAACGGTGGCACCGTCGTGGTCGACGGCGATTACGTGCGCAAGCGGCTGGCCGGCGTCGTAGCCAACGCCGACCTTTCCGGGTACATTCTCTAAGGGAATTCCCATTAGGGCTCACAGGTCCGGCTGGTGTGAAACGAGGATTCTTAGACCATGAGAAAACCCAAAGGCGCACTCCTGATCGTTCTGCTTTCCGTAGCGGCCGCCTTAGCGGCCTGCAACGGTGCGAATAACGGGGGCCTTCCAGGCCCTGGCCCGACGTCAGGGCCGACGGGAAACTGCGGCGGCCCACCGAGCTCCAACCAGCTCGAGGTGCTTTATCCGGTCCCGAACTCGAGGAACGCTCCTCCGGGAATCGCAAACATCTACGTTTCCACAAAGGGTCAGTTGCCGCCAAGCAATCTGTTCGACTTCTTGCTTTCGGAATCGAACGGCGCGTCGACGTTTACCGGGCCGTTCGCCGGCATTAACAAGTCGCAGCTCCCTCCGGGGCACAAGAATCCGACCTACACCAATGCGGTGTACTATGCGTCGGCGATTGCGGGCCCGTCGGGATCGAGCTGGACGATCGGCCCGGATGTGACGGTCAGCCTCTTCTGGAATGACGGCGGACGAAACTGCATCCCGCATTTCCTAGTAGCTACGTTCCGCACGAAGAAGAGCTAGAGGGAGAGCACGGAGTAGCGGGCGGCGCGAAGCGCGAATAGCCGCCCGCGATGCCATATATCCGCGAAATTTTGACTGATGGCCACCCGACGCTTCGGCGGGTGGCCAAGCGAGTCAATCCCAAAGAGATTCGCGAGCCGCTTTTTCAGCAGCTCATCGACGACATGTTCGAAACGATGTATGCGGCACCGGGCGTGGGCCTGGCAGCGCCGCAAATCAACGTTTCGAAACGGATCTTCGTCATGGACGTGCATGACGACGAACACGAGCCGGCGGTGGTGATCAATCCGAAGATCGAAGAACTGAGCGAAGAGATCGAGCTGCGCGAGGGGTGCCTCTCGGTTCCCGGACTCGTCGGCGAGATCGTGCGCTTCAACCGCGCCGCCGTGAGCGGCTTGGATCGCCACGGAGCGAAGATTCGGATCGAAGGTGAGGGCCTGCTCGCGCAGTGCCTGCAACACGAGATCGACCATCTCAACGGCGCGCTCTACATCGACCGCGCGCAGAACTTGCGCCCTGCCGTCAGCGAAGAGGAAAAAGAGACGGCGGAGGCGTGAAAACGCTGTTCTTTGGTACTAGCGCCTTCGCCGTGCCGAGCCTTCGCGTTGTTGCGGAACGTACTCAGTGCGCCGGCGCCGTGACCCAACCGGACCGCCCGGCTGGGCGAGGCCATCGTATGCAGAGCAGCCCGGTAAAAAGAGCGGCGCTCGAGCTTGGCGTGCGGGTCTACGAACCGCTGCAGCTTCGCAGCTTTGCGCTCGAAATGGCCGGTGAAGGCTTCGATCTTTTTGCGCTCGCGTCGTACGGGCGGATTCTGCCGCGCGAGCTGCTCGCGCTGCCTCGGCTCGGGGCGCTCAACGTCCATCCCTCGCTGCTTCCAAAGTACCGCGGCGCGACGCCGATTCAAAACGCTATTCTGCACGGCGACCCGGAGACGGGCGTCTCAATCATGCTGATGGACACCGGCTTAGATACCGGCGAGATCGTCTTGCAGCAACGCATCGGCGTAGAGCGGGATGAAAGTTACGGCGAGCTGCACGACCGCCTGGCGGCCCTGGGGGCGCAGCTGCTCGCGCAGTGCATTGCCCTGGCGGATTGCGGCGAACTTGGCACACACCCGCAGGCCGGCGAACCAACCCTCACGCGCCCGATCGCCAAAGACGACCTGCGAATCGACTTGAGTTGGGCGCCCGAACGCATCGTGCGCGCCGTTCGCGCCTACGCTCCGCAGCCGGCAGCGCGTGCCGAAATCAACGGCGAGATCGTGAAGATCTTGCGCGCGCACGTGGGCGATTCCGGTGAACTGGTCATCGACGAGCTGATCGCGCCGAATCGCGGAAAGATGAGCGGCGCTTCCTTCGACAAAGCCCGTCCTGAGCGGAAGTCGAAGGACTCAGGATGACAAAAGGTGGCGGAGCGTGAGTGCGCGGGAGTTAGCGCTGCGGGTCGTCAGCGACGTGTTTCCCGCCCAGGGCGAGAGTGGACGCAGCGCACACGCGGCATTCGACTATCGCGTGCGCCGCGCGGGCCTGAGCCCGCGCGACGTCGCGTTTGCCGCCGAGCTCGCGTACGGCGCCATCAAGATGCGCCGCACCCTCGATTGGTATATAAACCCGCTGCTGATGAAGCCCTTATCCGAGCTGCCGCCGATCATCGCGGAAATTCTAAGGCTGGCAGTGTACGAGCTGGCCTACACGCGCGCCGACGAACATGCGACGCTGTTCGAGTTCGTAAACCTTGCCAAGCGTTTCGGCCACCGCGGGGTGGCGAACTTAGTCAACGCGGTGCTGCGAAGGTTTCTTCGCGAGCGGCCGCCGGCGCCCGCGCGCGAGCTCTTCGTGGACGAGGACGAATATCTCGCGACGCGCTACTCGCTTCCCACCTGGCTCGTTCGTCAGTGGCGCAAAACCTTTGACGGGCAGCTCGAAGAGATTTGCCTGGCCGTAAACGCGCCGGCGAGGGCAGCGCTCGTCGTCAATGCGCTTCGCGGTACGATCGTCGAGGCAGCCTCGCAGCTTGCGGCAGAGGGCGTAGAGACGCGCCCGTCGCCTTTCGTGACGGAGGCGTTGCTGGTGCAACGCGGCCAGATCTCCGAGGCCGCAGGCGACGGCCGTTGGTGGCCGCAGTCGGAGAGCTCCGCAATGGCTGCCGGCGTACTCGATCCCCAGCCCGGTGAGCACGTCTTAGACCTTTGCAGCGGACGAGGAAATAAAGCGCTGCAAATCGGCGCGCGGCTGGCGCGCGACGGAACGCTGCTTTGCGTCGAAAGCGACGCCCGTAAGGCGGCCACTCTGGCGCAGCGCTTGGAACGAGCGGACGTTATTGCCGGCATCGTCACGGGCGACGCGACGCAGGCGCTAATTCCGCAAGAGCGGCATTTCGACCGGGTGCTTCTTGACGCCCCATGCTCCGGAAATGGCATCGTGGGGCGCCAGCCCGAGG
>JBEKRW010000131.1:0-6814 GCA_049517595.1 Candidatus Cybelea sp.
GGCGTCTTTCTCGTACTCGAGAACTCGGCCGGCGCGGGGACCTTAGCGGGCGGCACGCTGGAGGACCTCGGTGCCTTCTTGCGCGCGGTGCCACATCCGCAGCTCGGCATCTGCCTCGATACCGCGCACGCGTGGGCAACGGGTTACCAGATCAACTCGAAGGCCGGCGTGGATCGCTTCATCGAGGAAGCGTCAACGCAGATCGGGATCGATCGTATCTTGATGTTTCATTTCAACGACACGCAGGTGCCGCTGGGCGCGAGCCGCGATCGCCACTGGCACATCGGCGATGGGGGCATCGGCTTTGAGGGTTTTCGCGCGCTGCTCGCGCATCCCGAGCTGCGCGACAAGACGGCCATCCTCGAAACGCCCGGCACCGCCGAGGACGATCTGCGCAACATGCAGACCATCCGTGTCATCCTGCGCGGCATGCCCTAAGCGGGGGCAGGGGAGGGAACGGGATCGCCGAGATCGCGCGTCGGTTCGAGGTATAGGAGGTTACGCGGAACATCAAAGGTTAGTACGAATCGCCGCAAGACTTCCATACCGACGGTAGGCACGCTGTTTGATGGGCCCCAGGCGTTGTGAATTGAGTATGGGCCGATCTGAACCGACGAAAATACCCCCGAGTAGTCGACGTATGCCTGCCCCAGCCCAACGCCCTGGACGCTCTTTCTACGTGCCGGAGACTCTCTGACGAGATCGTCGCTCACCGCGTCGTCGGAGCCCGTATCGATCCGAACGCTTCGCCTCGCTGAAATGCCGTTCGCCAACGACAGCTGCATCGGGATGAAGAGGTGGTCGTTGCGATCGGTTAGCGGAATCGCGGAGCCGGCCCCACCAAAGCGGAAACGCGCGGGGTCGAACACGCTGAAGGTTCCTGCGATGGGATCGATCCGAACGACGTAATGTTTGAAAAAATCGGCTCCCAGCAGACCGTCCTCGTGAAGTGGCGTACCGGTGTGGCTTAGATCGTAAATCCACGGGTCGTTAACCCGAAAGCGAACCGTCCCCACCGCGATATCAATCGGGACCGCGTGTTCCCGAGGTACGGTTCCTCGCCCGGCACCCTGCGCGCGATCCGCGCGGACGACGGCGATATGCAGGCGCCGCGCCGTCGAAGCATCTACGACCGTGTGCGGCGCGCCGGTATCGACGTCAAACCAAACGACGGCCCCGTCTAGCCGAATCGGCACGTGCACGAGCCGATCGTTGAGGTGATAGTTCAAAACGGGGAGAGGCGGGGAAGCGGCACGAGCCGTTGTAGCCAGGCATGCCGCGATCCATAAGGCGGTCACGACGGTCGTGAGGCGACGCTTAGCCGGAGCCGGTTGACGCATAGTGTAAACATGTATACACTTCGAACGTGACGCTGTCAATCAAGGGGACCTCGGACCAAATCGCCGACGTGTTGCGTGCCGAGATCGAGTCTGGCAATCTCCCGGCAGGCTCGCCGCTCAATCAGGTGCAAATCGCCCGCCGTTTTAAACTCAGCCGCATTCCGATTCGCGAAGCGCTGCGGCATCTGGAGGCCGAAGGCTATCTGACGTACGTTCCAAACAAGGGCGCCGTCGTCGCTCGCACGCCAAACGCATCGGAGATGCTGGAAATCATCGAACTTCGCGAAGTTCTCGAGCTGCGGCTCATCGAGCGTGCGATCGAAAACGCCGACGCGAACCTGGTCGCGCACGCCGCAAAAGCGATGAGTTTAATGAATCGCGCGCCCGACGAAACCTCGATGCGAGGCTCGCACGAACGCTTCCATACGGTATTTTTTGATGCCGCGCATCGGCCGCTCATGGCCGAAACGATTAACGCGTGGCGCTTCCGGCTTCAATTCGATCGCCAGCAAGCATTCCTTCGGAGTGCGCGCCGAGTCCACGCGCAGCTGCTTGCCGCGTTTTCAGACTCCGACGCCCGGGGCGCGACAGACTGCGTCCGCGAAGAGTATTCCCTAATGCGGACGGCAATCGTCGGGAAGGACGCCCTTAGGAGACTCGAAGATGCGGCAGACGGAGGTTCGACTCCAAGAAGAGCGCCGAATCGGCGCGGTTGACCTTCAGGCGGAGATCGACGTCGCTGACGTCGGAAACGAGCGGGGCGGTGCGGACGGGGTCGCGGAACATCTTTGTAATCCTCTTGACGAAATGGTAACCTTCAATCATTATATGGTGGTGACGGTAACTTGTCAACATCTTTTGCTGGTGCTGGGAAAACAATGACGGCCCAGGAGACGCCCCCCGACCGGGCTCCTGGCTCGCTCGATCTGGTGCGCGTTTTCGAAAATACAGTCGACCTTCCGAGCGGCCCCGACGAGCTCGATTCCCTTGACCGGGCTCGGGCCTGGTGCGCAACGCACGGGCTGCCGCCCCCTCTGGATGAAGGCCATGTCGCGCTCTTGCGCGCCTTCCGAGAGGCGCTGCGCGACCTGCTCTTTTCCAACAACGGCGAGGGCGACCCGCATGCAGCTTGGGAGGCCCTAGGTCCCTTCCTCTCGCGTGCCCGGCTTGCGCTCAACGTCGACCCCGACCGCGGCCTCGAGCTGCAGCCGGTGAGCCATGAGGCGGAGGGGCCAATCGCGTCCCTGCTGGCGATCGTCTACGAATCGCTGCTCAAAGGAACGTGGTCGCGGCTGCGCGCGTGCCGCAAGCAGACGTGCCGCTTCGCGTATTACGATCAAACCAAGAATGGCTCGCGCGCCTGGTGCAGCATGGCGACGTGCGGCAATCAGGCCAAAGCGCAGCGCCGCCGCGCGCGCGAACGCAACTTGCCGTCCTAATGGCGTCGTCCTGAGCGCAGTCGAAGGATCAGGATGACGAGTTGCTTTATCGCGCACTTCGACGTCGACGCGTTATACGCAAGGGTCGCGGTGCGCGACAATCCGGAACTGCGCGGCAAACCAATCGCGGTGGCCGGCTCGAGCCGGCGGGCGGTGGTGCTGACCGCGTCGTACGAAGCGCGCCCGTACGGCGTACGCTCCGCCATCCCGCTCTACAAGGCGCGCATGGCCTGTCCCGAGCTGATCGTCGTGCCGCCCGATATGCAGAAGTATCGGGCGATCTCGCGCGAGATCTTCGACATCTTTCGCCGAGACGGTCGCGCGGTCGAAGGCCTTTCGATGGACGAAGCCTTCGTAGCGGTCGGCGTGGCGACGCTCGACGAAGCGCGCGCATTTGCCGCGGCAATTCGCCGCAAAGTGTTCGCTTCAACGCAACTCACCGTGAGCGCGGGCGTCGCGACGGCGAAGATGGTTGCCAAAATCGCTTCGGACTCGTGCAAGCCCGACGGCCTCCTTGCGGTTGCCCCCGGAGAAGAGGCAACGTTCTTGGCACCACTGCCGGTGTCGCGTCTGTGGGGTATCGGGCCCAAAACGCAAGCGCGGTTAGACGTCTTTGGCATCACGACGATCGGCCAACTCGCCGCGCTCGACGACGGGCAGTTGCGTGAGCTGTTCGGCTCGTGGTTTCACGAGGTGCGCGACCTCGCGCGCGGCGTCGATTCGCGCCGCGTCGAGCCCGAACGTGAGACGAAGTCGATCTCAACCGAAGAGACGTTTGAGTATGACGTGCGCGACGAGAAGCGGCTCATCGACCTCTTGCGCATCCAAGCCAAGGAACTCGCCGACAACCTTTCCCACGAAGGAAGCATCGCCCAAACCGTCGCGGTAAAGGTGAAGCGCGCGGACTTTACGATCGTGAGCCGCCAAACTCATCTGGCGGAGCCGACGCGCGATGCGCGCCGAATCTTTCGCGCCGCGGTTTACTGTTTGCGACGCGCCGCGCTCGAAGGAGCGCCGGTGCGTTTGCTTGGAACGCGCGTCGCCTCCCTTACGGAAGGCGACGCTCTCCAAACCAGCCTGTTTTAGGCTTTTGGGGTTTACATCGCGGACGTCGTGCGCGTGCAGTATCCCTTGAAGTTAGCTTTCATACTCGTTACGGTGGGATAGCTGGTAAAGTCGAACCGGTTTTGGCTGGTGCGGATTGTTTGGCTGTGGCCTAGAGGTGTGATTGAGTTGGCGTGATCCACCCACTCCTCGGTATTTCCGGTCCACGGTTTTGCGTAATCGACCCACCACCCGGCATCGTTGCCCAAGCCCGTTTGGACGAAGCGCTCGTTTTTCGCATCGTACGTGGTGGCGATCTCGATTACGTAGGCGGTCTTCATCTTGCCCTGGGCCGGGACCATCACCCACTGGCGCAGGACGCCCGAATCGAGAGTGAACGTGGCCGTCGCCTTAGTGGCCGGTTTTCCGACCGGGCCGGCCATACAGGACCAACTGCCCACGTAATACTGCTCGGGGCCCATTCCCATCGTGCTTCGCCCGTTCATCATCTGCGCGCCGGCCGGCGCGCCGAGAGCGAAGATTAAGACAAAAAGACCAATGGCTTTCCTCAAACTATTCCTACCTTTCTTGCCCGCCGCGTACGGGCTCGTTATTGGGCCGATCGCGGCTTGCCGGTTACCCTAGGAGCCGAGGGTTCGGGAGCAAGCCTTCGCTACCATCCTATAGAAATTTAACCAAGCGTTCGGCAAGCGTTAACATGTCAACGGCGCTTTCAGTGGCATAATGATCTCTGACGCGGTACCGCGGAGCCCAGCGAATGCTCCATATCTCGGCGCTCGGTTCGCTCTCGGTATTGTCGGCCTGCGGCGGGGTGGCGTTCTTGACGCCCCTTCGCCGCTCGTCCAGTTTCGGGGAGCGTGTCGCCGCAGCGGCGTAAGAAGGGCAGCGTGCTGATCGCCGCTTTCACCCTCACGCAGATACTAAGCTATCCCTTCCCTTCGGCGCCGGTTCGCGATGCCAAGGGGACTGCGATCGCGTACACCATTGACCAACAGGGCGTGCGAAGCATCTGGTTTGCGCGCACGCCCGTTTTCGCGCCGAAGCAACTCTTCGCTTCTGATGGCGACGATGGTCAGGAGCTTAGCGATCTCGCGATCTCGGGCGACGACGCACACGTCGTCTACGTGCGTGGCGGCGATCACGACGAGAACTGGCCGGTGCCGCTACAGCCGAACCCCGCGCTGAGCACGGTCGAGCCGCAGGAGCAAGTCTGGTCCGTCGCCACGACGGGAGGCGCACCAAAGCTGATTGGCAACGGTGACGCGCCGGCAATCTCACCCGACGGCACGCGAGTGGCCTTGGAGGATGCCTCAGGCGCGGTGCAGGTGGCTCCGATCGATGGTAGCGGGCCTGCGAAACGGTTATTCTTCGATCGCGGAAAGGATTCCGAGCTGCACTGGTCGCCGGACGGCAGCGCGTTGGCGTTCGTCTCCGACCGCGGCGATCACAGCTTCATCGGAATCTATCGCAACGGCGCCTCAGCGTTGGAGTTCCTCGCGCCATCGACGTCGCAAGATTTCATGCCGCGCTGGTCGCCTGACGGCGGCACCATCGCATTCATCCGCACACCCGGCGATGGCGGTCCGCCGAAAAACCCGCTGAACTGGAATCCAACGCCGTGGCAGATCTGGGTTGCGCGGCCTGGCAGTGCATACGCCGCGCGCGCGTGGACGAGCGGTTCGACGCAGCGCGATTCGCTGCCGCAAAGCGGGGGCGGCCCGCTGCTGGAATGGGTCGCGGGCGATAGGCTAATCTTTAGCAGCGAACGCGATAATTGGCCGCACATCTACGCCGTGTCTGCGAACGCCGGCGTAGCGCGTTTGCTCACGCCAGGGGACTACATGGTCGAAGACGTCTCGGTCGCACCGGATCTGCGATCGGTTGTCTTTTCGGCAAACGTCGGGCCATCGCCCGACGATCGACAGCGCCGCCGCCTCTTTCGCGTCGATCTCGCCGGCGGAAGAGTCATTCCTCTGACCCTTGGTGCCAACGCTACGGAGTTTGAGCCGGTTGCGCTCGCTGACGATGCCGTCGCCTTCGATTGGGCGCTGTCCAACCTTCCGCCGCTCGTAACCGTTCAAGCGCACGGAGCGGCGAGGGCGCTGGATGACGGTCTCGTTCCGCGCGATTTTCCAAGTTCGTATTTAGTGGCTCCGCGCTCGGTGACGTTCAAGGCTCCGGACGGAACGCCGATCGACGGTCAGCTCTTTCTCCCGAGCGGCGGCGGCAAACATCCGGGCATCATCTTCGTGCATGGCGGCCCGTTCCGGCAGATGCTGGTGAACTGGCATTACATGGACTACTATTCCAACGCGTACGCGGTGAATCAGTACCTCGCGAGCCGCGGCTTCGTCGTGTTATCGGTGAACTATCGCTGCGGCATCGGCTACGGTCACGACTTCAACTTCCCCCCTCGTTGGGGACCAACGGGCGCTGCCGAATATCAAGACGTCGTCGCCGGCGCGCGCTTCTTACAACGCGATCCTCGCGTCAACGCCGCGCGCATCGGCATTTGGGGCGGCTCGTACGGCGGATACCTCACGGCGCTCGCGCTGGCGCGCAACTCAGATATCTTCAAAGCCGGCGTCGACTTTCACGGCGTCCACGACTGGTCGCTTGACGTGGATAACCCGGTCTGGGGCCTCACGCATCAGCTCAAACGCTACCAGCAGTTCGACACGCGCGCGATGATGAAGCTTGCCTGGGAGTCCTCACCCGATTCGGCGATTGCCACCTGGAAATCGCCGGTGCTCTTGATTCAAGGCGACGACGACCGCAACGTCGAGTTTCAGCAGATGGTCGATCTCGTAGAGCGTTTGCGCATCGCGGGCGTTCCTTTCGAACAGATCGTGATCCCCAACGAAATCCACGGCTTTCTGCGCTACGCATCCTGGCTCGCGGCCGACACTGCGACCGCAAACTACTTCGCCGAGCGGCTAAAAGGGTAGAGCTTTGCGGCCTTATGAGTCC
>JBEKRW010000132.1:0-6804 GCA_049517595.1 Candidatus Cybelea sp.
TGCGATTCCATAATCGCCGGGAAGCGAACTGGCACCCATACTTACGAACACATGCTTTTTGGGATCGTACCCCAGCATGAAGAGGGAGTCGCTGGCAGGGCGTCCGGGGCTCGCAGCGGTGTGGCCACTTCCAAGAACCCAAAGATCGCTGGACCGCGTGATCGTGTAGGTGGACCTGCTGGTGCCTTTGGGTCCGGTGTAGAGGCACGTCCATTTGCCGAGGAGCGCCTGGAGTGAAGCCGGGGATTGCATCTGCGCCGTCGCTGGGCGCAAAGTTGCGAGGCCGGCGAGTCCGATGGCGATCGTTAAAATACAAATTTGGGATCGAAGGCTCATATAGAAATCCTTTCGAGAGTAACCATCTAGAAGACCGCTTCGAGCGATTCGGCGGCCGCTTGGAAGTTACTTTTTCGGCATACCAGGGTCTTATCGGTTGCGAGCATATGTTGCCCGCCTGTGGCCATGCAACAAAGGGCTCTGCGCGCTAGCCCGAGCTATAAATGGTACGCCCTGGCAACGGTCATGCTCGCAGCGGTTATGGCGCCGCTCGATTCAAGCATCGCAAACGTTGCACTGCCCGCAATCGGTCGCGCCTTCAATACGCCAGTCGACGGTGCCGAGTGGGTCTTGATCGCCTACATGCTCACGACCTCATCCACGCTCGTGCTCTTCGGGCGTTTGGGCGACATGTGGGGACAGAAGCGCGTCTACATGCTCGGCTTTATCGTGTTTGGCCTTTCGTCGCTGGCGTGCGCGTTCGCACCGTCGTTCTTCGTACTTGTCGCCGCACGCGCGGTACAAGGATTCGGCGCCGCGATGCTGATGTCGTCGACTCCGGCAATCATTACCGAGGTGTTTCCCGCTCGCGAGCGTGGGCGCGCCATCGGTCTGAACGGCGGCGCCGTTGCACTCGGCCTTTCGAGCGGCCCGGTTCTTGGCGGCCTCATCGTTACTTCGTGGAGCTGGCGCTGGATTTTCATCATCAACCTGCCCATTTCCATCGTCGCGCTCGGGATCGCGGCATTCGTGCTGAGACCCGAACGCCGAGAGAGCGAGGGCTTCGACATTCCCGGCTCGCTGCTCGCGTTCACCGCGCTTTTTGCGATAGCGCTGGGGCTGTCGCGCGCGCACGTTTGGGGTTGGACCTCGATTCCCACGCTCGGAGCGCTTCTTTACGGAGTCGTCGGAATCGCGGCTTTTCTGAGCGTCGAACGACGGGCGAAGGCGCCGGCTCTAGATCTCGACTTATTCAAGAATCGAACGTTTGCGCTTTCGGTCCTTGCCGGCATGCTGTACTTCTGCGCCCTTTTTTGTGTCATCTTTACGATTCCGCTCGCCGCGCAAGTCGCCATGGGGCGCAATGCGCTCCAAGCGGGCCTCTTGATCTTACCGATCTCCGCTCTCAACCTTTTCCTCGCGCCGGCAGCTGGGGCGCTCTCGGATCGCGTCCCCGCACGTTACGTGTCAACGGCGGGCGCGGCGTGCTTTCTCGCAGGATCGCTGCTTCTCGCGGCGCAACCGGCCCATCCCAATCTGTGGTTTCTCATCCTTGCGCTGCTGGTCACCGGAGCGGGGACCGCGGTCTTCACGCAGCCGAACAACAGCACGATCATGGGGAGTGCTCCGGCGAATCGGCGCGGCATTGCGGCGGGAGTTCTCGCGACCGCGCGGACGACGGGACAGCTGCTCGGCGTCTGCGTCGCCGGGGCGATCTACTTTCTGCGCGCCTCGCAGCTCGGGTCGCTCGCCCATTCATTCCTGCCGGCGAAGGCGGTGTTTCTCGGCGTCGCCTTCATCATGCTGTTTGTGGCGGCGATCTCATACTGGCGCGATTAGATCCTCAGCTTATTTCACCGCGATGTAGGTGAAAGTCTGCAGCTGAGCTTTCTTGCCTTTAATTTTGCGCGCGGGCGCGACGTTGCCGCGCGAACCGGCGGTGTAAGCGAGCACGCTCTGCTTCCCGACGTATGAATAGTTGGTCACGAAAATCGCGCCGCTCTTGTCAAGGGCGATTCCGGTCGGCCCCACTAGTTGGGTCCTGCTTCCAGCGATCCTGTACTTGGGCGCGGCGTCACCGTTGGCTCGAGCGCCGAACACCAGCACGTCCTCAATTGGTTTGTCGGCGTTCGTCACGAAGATTCGCCCTGTTGCGTCGACCGCGATGCCGAGCGGATCGGTCAATCCGGTCTCTGGGCCCTCGATGATCTGCGACGGTTTCGTTGGACCGCTCGCTCCCGCCGGTAAGACGGCGACGCTTCCGTAGTAACTGCTGCTATCGCCCTCGATCGGCCGCACGCCATTATAATCGCCGACAAGCACGTAGATTTTGCCCGACCTGCCGACGGCGAGTCCGGCGCAGTAGCCGAGCGAGCCTCCCGCCGTAATCGTGCGCACCAGTTGGTAGGTGTCCGCGGCGTACTCGTTGACCGAGCCTGCCTCGAAGTTTCCCTCGTACACGTTGCCGGCGTCATCGACCGCAACGCCACACGGATCGGCGATGCCGTCGGTGATCGTCGCGATCGGCTGCGCGTCACCGCTTGCTCCCGCCGCGTACACGAAGATCGCGCCGTACGTGCCCGCCAAGAAATCCGAAACGTAGATTCTGCCGTTCCGGTCGACCGCAATTCCGCCAGGCGAATACATCCCGGTATCGGCACCTTCAATCGTCCGCGCAGGCGCGACGTTGCCGTCCGCATCGCGTCCGAACACCGCGACGCTTGGCGCTCCCGAATAGATGTTGGAGTCGAGCACGTACAGCTTGGCGGCCGTACCCCCAGAGTCACCACGCTCCGGCGCCGGTGCTTGCTCAAGTGCCAGGCCCGCAGGCACCGGAGATTGCGCGCATCCCGCTGCAAGAAGCGTCGCGGCAGCGCACGCAGCGGTACTCCAAGGCCCAAGCCGTAAACAACGCTTCACGTTACCCTCCAAATCGCCTCACCTAGAACGACGCGCAACGATCGCGTTTTCGAGCAAGCCCTTCCGGCGATTGAGGCGCGAGGCTCCCTTCCGGCAAAATCGCGGTCGGAGGGACTCGAACCCCCAACCTACAAGTTCGTAGCCTGTTGCTCTATCCAATTGAGCTACGACCGCATATCCCGGTGGACCTCGGAGAGAGAGGGATTCGAACCCTCGATACGACTTTACATCGTATAACGGTTTAGCAAACCGCCGCCTTCAGCCGCTCGGCCATCTCTCCAGTACCACAAGTGCCTTATTTTACGCGCTTTTTCGCGTATCGCTCAAGTCCGTTTTGTTAGACCGGAGCAACTTTGTCACCGTTTTGTCACGGGGGCGCCACTCCCTCCGCCCCAAGCAGGCTCCGCGCCAGGTTGCTCACGGCTGCCTGGCCGCCTCCTGGTATGACACTGGCGTAGGTTGAAAGCGTGAGCGAGGCCGAACTGTGCCCGAGTAAATCCGACACTTGACGGACACTGACACCATCAGCCAGCGTCAAAGTTGCGAAAGCGTGGCGCAGGTCATGGCCCCGGAAGCCGTGGCAGCCCGCTGTCCGCGCGAGCTTTCCGAACTGCACGGAGAAGCTGTCGGGCGGCCACGGCGCACCGTCAGGGTTCGGGAACACGAGGTCCAAGTCGCTGTATGCTTCGCCCGCCTCAGCTTTGATGGCGTCCTGTGCTTCCTTGTGTGCGAGCAGTAGCGCCACGCACTCCGGCGCGAGAGGAAGCACTCTGCGAGACGTTCGGGACTTCGGAGCCTTGAACGCGACGCCGTGACCTCGCGTATGTTCGAGCGCCTCTGCAACGTACAGTGAGCCTTTGTCTAGGTTCACGGTTGCCCACTTTAATGCGAGCAACTCGCCACGCCTCATGCCGGTGAGGGCAGCCAGCATGACCGGGACCTCTAGGCGACTTCCTCGCGCAGCGTCTATCAAGGTACGCACCTTCTCGGGAGTTATTGAGGTGCCCACCCGAGGTTCGACCCTCGGGGCTTTGAGTCGGCTTGCCACGTTCTCACTAAGGTCTTTTGTGACTTTCACGCCGTAGTTCAGGGCCGTATGCAGCGCCCTGTGAACGTGCAGGGCCGTCTGCGCCGAGAGCCCTGCGGCTCGCACCGCTTGGTAGATTTGGGTTAGGTGCTGAGGTGTGAGCTTACCGAGTTGTACATTTCCTACGAGCGGGATGACGTGCTGCTTCACCAGGCCCGTATACCGGACGTGCGTGTTCGTGGCCACGTCGTATTTGATAGCTTCGAGCCAATCCGTTAGGAATCGCTCGACGGTTAAGTCTCGGCGTTCCCTAACCCAGGTCCCTTTATCAACCTTGCGAAGAATTTCACGCTTACGCGCTAAGGCAAGGTTCTTCGGCATTGAGCCGAGTCGAACACGTTCCTGCTCGCGTTTAGCGCCGCGCTCTTTTGGTGTATCGAAAACGAGATACCAAACGCGACCGCGCTTGCCGCGCCGTTCGATTAAGTGTCCTTCCATTCTATGATTCGCCTCCTGGAAGGCTGAAGGCGGCGGCTGCGGGCTTATGCTGCGGCTTCACACCAAAGACCTGCTGCAGGGCGCTCTTGGCGATTCTGATTCGGCGCTCGCCGAAGTTGTGGGCGGGAAGGAAGCCAAGGCGAACGGCTTCGTAGGCTGCGTTTCGCGGGATTCGAACGAGTGCTGCGGCTTCTTCAACGGTTAGAACGCTAGGTGCGGTTTCCCACGTCAGTGGGACACTAACTTTCTTCAAGTGCTTTTGTCTCTATCGCGCAACCGGGCGACGACGGCCCCGCATCCTGTGCGGGGTTCTTCTGGTTAGGGTCTGGGCTCGTCTACTTAGCGAGCTTTATCAACCTTTGAACGACCGGCGCAGGAATCGACTTGGCATCGGCACTCGAAACTTTCAGGTCAAGAACGCCCTTCACGCCGAGGTCTACGACAGTCGGGTCTTTGAGTAACTGCGATGTAACGCGCGCCAAGGTGTGAGGGTTCGCAATGTCTGACGCAGCCAAGCCTGTTCCTCGAAGTACCGCTTTGGTTATTGTCTCGACGGCTGCGGCGTTGTCGGCGGCATTCGGGCTGTTTAGCTTCTGAGCCGAGGCGTTAATGGTCGCCCGTTCGCGCTGAAGCTGTCTGCGTGTTTCCTTTTCCCTTCGTTGGGTGTTCTGTCGTACTGTCTCTGCCACACTTTGATATTGTCGTTGTATCTCTGCAGTAGCAGCGGCGGGACTAGTAGGTTTATTCATCCTGGTTCTTTACCTCGTGAGTGGCTAGTATTCGAACTCTCGTCCGTGTCTTACGTTCTATGAAGAATCGCGATTCGGTGGTCCGGCATTTCGAATGGGTGACGCATCCAAGGTCGTCATGATACCTTTCTGAACACCCGCACCTGGCGCATTGTTTGGGTTTGTTCATGCTCATGCGGTCAGCATCCGTTCGAGTGTAAACTCAGCCGGGCCGACTAAATCTAGAAGACGTTGCTTTACGGCCGGATGCCAGCCAGTGGTCAAAACGCCTGGGACCGGCGAGCCATATTCCCATACCTGCGACGGGTTATCTTGAAGTTCTGGTCGGGTAAACGCTAATCGAAGATTGAAAGCAGCTACGGTGACATGCTCTGCTTGCGGAATGTTATAGCGGCGCCCTTCCTCGTTGAATGGCAGACCGGAAGCGAAGATTGCGGCTACTTCTCGTTCGAGAGCGGTCCGCGCATCGTTAAACTGGCGCATGTCGAGAAATGTTCGGTAACGAGCAAGCAGCGGCCCCAAAGACCGGCGCTCGGAACAATAGGTGCGGAGGCGCTCCACTAAGAGCGTCGATGGATTCGGTTTAGGCATGGGTTCTTTCTGAAAGTGAAACGTGTTGCAGTTAGGGCTACTATTCGAATGCGCTGTCATTAACCGGCCTTTAATGGAAAATGCGCCCTGTAACGAGTTTGGATTTCAGGGATGAAGGTTTATACCAAGGACATGCTTTGCTACGTTCCTAGGTGGCTTAGAAGGTCAAAGAAGTGGTGTTATGCGGTACGACTACGCCGCTGTCGGAAGTTCCCTATCGACGCGCGGTAGCAGGTAGCAAACGGATTCGCGCCCCGCGCGGGTCCGATGCAAAATGACCACCTTAACCCATCGCACGTCCTCAGAGGATGACCACTATAACCCATTCGTGAGGTGGGAGTTATAGTGGTCATTCCGCTAGGCTGCGATAGGGAAGGCAGTGCGGGAATGAATCTTTCGACCGTCCACAAGCCGCACCGAAGGCTCTCCGCCCTCATCGAGGCGCTTCTGGAACATCTCCGTCTGCATCCCGTCATTGACGGCCTCTTGGAGCGTCTCACCCTGGCCTCGTAGGCACCAGAGCGTTACGAGCGCGTACTCACCCTTGATGTACTTGCAGCCACGATGGAGCCGGAACAGTAGACCACTGTCCTCGGCCGTCATAGCGGCCTTCGCAGCCGTACCCTTGTCTCTGTACTGAGTGACCGCTGCTACCCTACCGTAGTCCATACCGAAGCAGTGCGGATTGATTCCAAGTGCTGCGACGTACTCAACAAGTGCTTCGTAGAAGTTGCGAGGTCTTTTTAGGACCTTCATCTCCGACAGGTCGAGTGGTTGCCATGTTTTGCTAGGCACATTTGCTTTAGGAACTCCGTCCCTGCGATGCGACAGAACCCACTTGACGGCATTTTCGGCCGAGTCTTTACGCTTCAGTACCTTTGCCGTACTGGGACGAGCCGCGCTGCTTGCCATAGGAAGGCACCATTCATGTAGGACGTGCGCGGCCCGGTCTTCGCCTTCAACGCGCACCGCTTCGTCCGCTAGACGAATCATTATCTTGAAGGCGTCCTTCGCTGTACCGAT
>JBEKRW010000133.1:0-6787 GCA_049517595.1 Candidatus Cybelea sp.
CGCGCGGTGACACTCGGCAGCGGGACGATCTGGCTGCACGCCTACGATGCGGTGACGACGCAAGGCGGTGGCTACGTGCAAGGTGGCGGATGCGCGACCGTTGGCTGCGCCGGGCTGATTCAGAGCGGCGGCTTCGGCAGCTTCTCAAAGCATTACGGCTCGGCCGCCTCGGGACTGCTCGAAGCCGAAGTCGTGACGGCCGACGGCCGAGTACGCATCGCCAACGCGTGCACGAATCCCGATCTCTTCTGGGCGCTCAAGGGCGGCGGCGGGGGAACCTTCGGCGTCGTTAGCCGCCTGACGCTGCGCGTGCGCGATCTGCCCGAGTTCTTCGGCGGTACGGCGCTTACGGTAAAAGCTTCGTCCGATGACGCCTATCGGCGCCTCGTCCGACGGTTCGTAAGCTTCTACGCCGAGTCGCTCTTCAACGACCACTGGGGCGAGTCCGTCGTCTTCGCGCCGAACAATCAGTTGCGCGTTTCGATGGTGTCGTACGGTCTCAGTCAAGACGAAGCGCGCGCCGCTTGGAAGCCATTCCTCGATTTCGTGGCGAGCTCTCCGCGCGATTTCACTCAAGAGTTCGATCCCATCATTCTCTGCGGGCCCGCGCGACATTGGTGGGATGCCGACTTCCTTCACAAGTTCGTGCCGGGCGCGATCGTGCTCGACCCTCGTCCCGGTGTGCGCGCCGGCGACTTTTGGTGGTCGGGCGACGGCGGGCAGGTCGGGCAGTTTCTCCATGGCTACGAATCGCTCTGGCTGCCGGCATCGCTGCTGCGCGACGACGCGCAAGCGCATCTCGCCGAGGCCTTCTTCACCGCATCGCGTCCGTGGGGCTTCGCGCTGCATTTCAACAAGGGGCTCGCGGGCGCGCCGCCCGATGCGATCGCCGCGGCGCTCGACACGGCGACCAACCCCGCAATGACCACCGCGTTTGCGCTCGCGATCAGCGCGGGCGAGGAACCGCCGGCATATCCCGGCATTCCCGGGCACGAGCCCGACGTCGCAGCCGGCCGCGCCGCCGCTGCCGCGATTCACCGGGGCATGAACGTGCTGCGCACGCTGGCGCCTGACGACGGCTCGTATGTTTCGGAGAGCAACTTCTTCCAAGACGACTGGCAACACTCGTATTGGGGCGAGAACTATTCCCGCCTAGCGGCGATCAAGAAGCGCTACGATCCAACGGGTCTTTTTGTCGTCCACAACGGCATCGGCTCGGAAGAATGGAGTGCCGACGGCTTCTCAAGGCGTTGAAAGAACGAGGCGCCGCATTACTGCGGCGCCTCGTGCGCTTCGATGTGCTGCTGACATGACACTTGGCCAACGATAGCAGATCGCTAACGACTTCGCAACAGCGGGCAGCTGCGCGGCCGGAGCGCCCGGGAATCGAACCCGGAGCTGTTTGATGTGTCATGTCAACAGTCGACACCATCGAAACGCCCCAGCCAAGTCCTATCCCTCGGACTGACGATGCAACAAGTCGTCCGACTTCCCGACGTGCGGGGCTCACGATGGACCTGGAGGATGACTAACCCCTCTCGAATAGTGGTCAGGGTCGACGGTGCAACCGCGACATCCGCGTACTCCCACCCCCCATGTCACCCTGAGCGCAGTCGAAGGACGCTTTTACGGTTTTAGCGCGAACACGGTTCCGTCGCCGTGCGCGCCGCCTCCATGGGTCGTGCCGTAGAGCGTGCCCTTGACGTTGAGAAGAGGCGCCAACGGGTTCGCGCCGTCCGCCGAGCCGCCTTTGAATCTGTAGAGGATGGTTTCCTTACCGGACGCGCTTAGGCTATAAACCGTGCCCCAGCCTAAACCGCCGTCGCACCCAGAGCCGCCGCCGTTGGCGGTCGTGCCGTAGAGTGTGCCGTTGACTTTGATGAGGCCCGCATTCGTTGTCAGCGATGGGCTCAGCTGCGCCCACCGCGTAGCAACGAGAATCAGTCATCTCGCCGCCTTTTCCTGACGCGCTAATGGTTCGCCGGACTCGAGTTCGGACCCCGTCTTACAAGACCCCGGCAGGGCCCTTGCCATTGTTCGTCCTTCGTCCTTCGACTGCGCTCAGGATGACATTACTGCGCTCGGGATGACAAATCCAGTAGTTGGCGGAGTTCTTCTGAGGTGAAGACGTATTGTGTTTTGCAGTATTCGCAGGTTGCTTCGGTGAGATCGCGTTCGCGGGTTAGTGCGAGGATCTCGTCGTGACCCAACCCGAGTAGTACCGATTCGACTTTAGCGCGATTGCAACGGCAGGCGAAGCGGACGTCAATAGTCCGGTACGAACGAAGGTCGGAATCGCCGGTCAGCGCGCGCAGTAGCGCCGCGGCGTCGGCGCCTTCGGCAATGAGCTGCGTAACCGGCGGCATCGCGAGCGCGCGCTGCTCAAGCTCCGATAATGCTCGTTCGTCTGCACCCGGCAGCACTTGAGCTAGAATGCCGCCGGCCGCGACGATCCCGTCGGGATTGGCCAGCACGCCAAGCGCGACCACGCTGGAGGTCTGTTCGGATTGTCCCAGGTAGTGGGCAAGATCTTCGGCGATCTCGCCCGATACCAGCGGCACCACTCCGACATAGGGGTGACCGCCTTCACTCGATCGCGTGACGTGCAACGATCCTTTGCCGATCGCTCCGGCGACGTTGAACTTTCCGCGCGCGTCGATCGGAAGCTCGACCTGCGGGCTGCGCGCGTAGCCGCGCGCGCCGATGGTCCGGTCGTCGAGCAGCCAGCTATCGGAGGCTACCGTACCGAGAGGACCGTCGCCCGCGATCTGCAGCGAAACTCGCTCGTTCCCTTTGAGATTCGTGGCGGCGAACAGCGCCGCTCCGGTCGTAAGGCGTCCTACGGCAGCGCTTGCGGTCGGCCACAAATCGTGCCGGTCGCGAATCTCCGCGACGAGGTCGGTGGTGACCGCGGCGGCCACAGCTATCTGAGCGCCGGCGGCCGATGCCGCCAAAATCGTGTTGGGCATGAGCGCCTCTCGCTCAAAGGCTCGCGCTTTTCCTCCACGAAGGCAGCGTCATGCGCGTCTTGGTGCTACACGGCCCGAACCTGAATTTGCTCGGTCAACGAGACCCGGAGGTCTATGGGAAGCAGACGCTCGACGAACTGAACGAAACAATCGAGCGCGAAGCGTCCGCTGCCGGCGTTGAGGTACGGTGCGAGCAGTACAACGGCGAAGGCCAGATCGTTGACGCTCTTCACGCGGCTCGTAAAACCTATGCAGGCGTCGTGCTCAATCCAGGCGCCTACGCGCATTATTCCTATGCGATCGCCGACGCAGTCGCGGCGATCGGGATTCCCGTGATCGAGGTCCATTTGTCAAACGTGGCGGGCCGCGAAGCATTTCGCCGCACGAGCGTCACGGCAGCCGCTTGCCGCGGCGTCGTGAGCGGGCTTGGAGCCGCGAGTTATCGCCTCGCCTTACGCGCGCTCGTCGAAATCATAGGCGCCTGAAGGCCGCTCGCAAGGTACCGGCCTTTGTTGCCGAAGAATCGCTCGGAGAGAAAATGGCTAACGGGCTGTAGCGAAGCTTGGTTATCGCGCTAGTCTGGGGGACTAGAGATCGCTGGTTCGAATCCAGTCAGCCCGACCATCATTACGTATGAGAATCGGTACCTTAGAAATGAAAATCGCCCGCGTCGAGGGCTTCCAAGTGCGAGTCCGTACGTCGGACGGTCGCGACATCCGCTCGGATCGGGAAGGGATGCCTTCCTGGCCCTATGAAAACGCGGCGCGCGACCGATGGTCGGTTGCGCGCTGGAAGCAAGATCGATTCGTCAGCCTGTATCCCGGCTTTGGCGTTGACGTGCTCGACGGCGACGGTACCGTGGTAGAGTTTGGGCAAACATTGCTGGAAACGGTTCGTGAGAGCTATGATTAGGGAGATTATGAATAAGCGATCGTATCTGATTGCGATGCTGCTCGGCGCCGCGGTTGCCTTGAATGGCTGCGGGGGCGCCTCGAACGCCGTTCCTGCTGGTAATGCCTTGCAAACGGCCGCTCGCCACGATACCTCTTCGTACCCGATCACGCATATCGTGTTGATGATCCAAGAGAACCGGACGTTCAACAATTTGTTCGCAACGTTTCCAGGCGCGGATGGAACGACAACCGGATTGGAACTCGTCGGTAAGGGAAAGAAAGAAAAACAAGTTTCGATTGCTCTAACCGAGACCAACTTAGCCGACCAAGACGATCTCAACCATTTATACGCGTCCTATCTGACGGCGTACGATAACGGAAAGATGGACGCCTTCAACCGCATCAAGTTCACGGCAAAGGCCGGCGAGGAAGGCGCGCTGCCCTATCAATACGTCAATCCCACTCAAGTCGAGCCGTACTGGACGCTCGCGACCGATTACGCGCTGGCCGACCATCTCTTCCAAACGCAAGGCAGCGGAAGTTTCACCGCGCACCAGGACCTGATCCGCGGCGGCACCGAGATCAACTCGACCGAAAGCCTCGTCGACGATCCGACCTCTTCGGCAGCTTGGGGCTGCACCTCGCCGCCGGGCACGGTCACCTCGCTGATCACGACGAGCCTCGTGTACGAGCCGCGAAAGGGGCCCTATCCTTGCACGAGCGCGTTTCCGTCATCGGGAGGCAGCTACGAGACGCTTGCGGACCTCCTCGACGCGGCCGCCATCTCCTGGAAATACTACGCCCCAGCGCCAAAAAGCTACACGATTGGCGCGCTGTGGAACGGCTTTCTCGTTATCAATTCGATCTACGGGAATAAGAGCGAATGGAACGAGCATATTTCGAGCCCCCAAACCAACATTTTAAAGGACATAGCCAACGGCAAGTTGCCGGCGATGTCGTGGGTCGTTCCCGATGGGCGCGACTCCGACCACCCGGGTTATAAGTCGGACCACGGACCGTCCTGGGTGGCAAACGTCGTGAACGCGATCGGCCAGAGCTCGTACTGGAACTCTACGGCAGTCATCGTCGTCTGGGACGATTGGGGCGGCTTTTACGATGCGGTCGCGCCGCCGAAACTCGACAATCAAGGCGGTCCCGGCTTTCGCGTGGGCATGATCGTTGCCTCGCCATACGTGCCGGCGAACGAAATCTCCCATACGGTCTATGGCTTCGGGAGTATCATCAAGTTCATCGAGAACACGTGGAAACTCGGGAGTCTCGGAACGACCGACCAAAGCTCGACGAGCATCGGCGACATGTTTAACTTCAAGCAAAAGCCGCGCGCCTTCAAATCGATTCCCACGAAGTATTCGCGCGAGTTCTTTTTGCGTGAGAAGCCTTCCGGTCTTCCGGTCGATACCGAATAACCGCTTCCGCCCGTGAAACTACGCGCTGCCGGCATTTGGTTTGCCTTGATCGCCATGAGCGCGACGGTTGTGGCATGCGGCGGCGGATCGCCCGGCACGATGCCGGCATTTTCGCCGGGAATGCGCGCGGGCGTCCGCACGGCGACCTCGGGATCGACGAAAATACAGCATGTCATCGTCGTCATCCAAGAGAATCGCAGCTTCGACAATCTCTTCGCGACGTTTCCGGGCGCCGACGGAACGACGACGGGTAAGGCGGCGGCGATGCCGCAGACGATCGCCGAGAGCTGCCCGGTACCGATTACGAAGCCGACGACGATTCCGTTGACGGAAGTGGATCTTCTCGGCAACGGATTCCCCTCTTCGGACGGTTACCCGGCAAATGAGGATCTCGATCACATCTACTCGGGCTTCCAGCTGGACCGGGACAAAGGGAAGATGGACGGCTTCGACCTCGAGGGCGGCGGTGCGCGCGGAAGCGGCACGCCGGCATGCACCTATCCCTATCAATACGTCAATCCTAAGGATATCGCCCCGTATTGGGACATGGCGCGGCAATACGTCCTTGCCGACCATCTGTTTCAAACGCAAGGCAGCGGAAGCTTTACGGCGCATCAAGATCTAATCGCCGGCGGCACGCAACTTTCCAGCAGCGAAGCACTGATCGACACCCCTTCGTATTTTCCGTGGGGCTGCGATGGAAATCCGGCGCACTTGGTCACGGCCGTCATCAAACGCGCCACGCGCAAGGTCTACGAATTCGGCGGCCCGTTTCCGTGCCTAACGTATACGACGATGCGCGATCTGCTCGACGCAAAGTCCGTTTCGTGGAAGTTTTATGCGGTGAGAGTCTACCCGTATACGGACTGCCCCAAATGCCAGGGCGCTGGAATCTGGAGCGCGTTCGACGCGATTAAAGCCGTGCGTTACAGCCCCGAGTGGAAGAACAACGTCACGCGCAACAACACCGACATCTTTACGGACATCTCAAACAAGAAGCTGCCCGCCGTATCGTGGATCACCCCCAACGGATTTGATTCCGATCATCCCGCTACCAAGAGCGATAAGGGTCCTTCCTGGGTGGCTTCGATCGTAAACGCAGTCGGCCAAAGCTCCTATTGGGATTCGACCGCCGTCGTGATTGTGTGGGATGATTGGGGCGGCTTCTACGATCACGTGCGTCCGCCGGCGGCGCCAAGCTGGCAAGGCGGACCGGGCTTCCGCGTTCCGATGCTGATCGTCTCGCCTTACGTCAAGGCGCACGTGGAGCACACGCAATACGAGTTCGGAAGCATTCTGCACTTCATCGAGGACAACTGGAACCTGGGTACTCTTGGGAGGAACGATGCGAACTCCGCGAGCATTGGCAACGCGTTCGATTTCAACATGGCGCCGCGGCAGTTTAAAGTGATTCCCGGAAAATATCCGCTTCAGTATTTCCTCCGCCACCCGCCGTCGAACGAACCGCTGGATACTGAATGAAAGCCGTTTGTTTCGT
>JBEKRW010000134.1:0-6745 GCA_049517595.1 Candidatus Cybelea sp.
TGCGCGAGCTGGTCGGCCAGTTGGCAGTGCTTGCGCGCGAGCTCCATCTCGCCCATCGAGAGCGCCTGCACGGCGAAGTTGGCGTGGGCGATTTGGATCGGGCCCGGATGGCCGAGCGCTTCGTAAATGGCAACGCCTTTGGCGAAGCAGTCCTGCCACGTCTCGACGTCGCCGTGCAAGGCGTGCAGCTCGCTCGAGCACAAATAGTATTCGCCCGTCGCGGCAGCGTGCGGATCGAGATCGGCCGCTTCAATCGGCAGCAGCGCGCTCCAGGCTTCATCGGTGCGGCCGTCCCGAGCCAGGGTCATCGCAAGGCGCGTTCGCAGGCGCGCTTGGAGCGCCGCATCGCCGCGCTGCGCGAGCGGAAGCGTCGCGCGGAGCAGATCGATCGCCGCGGCGCGCTTTCCGCCATCGAACATGTGGCCGGCCATCAAGACTCGGTGTTTAACGACTTCGGCAATGTCGCCGAGTTCCAGCGAGAGCGTCACCGCGCGCTCGTAGAGGTCGAGCCCGCCGCCCGACTCGCCCGCAAAGATCATCGCCCGCGCGGCACTCGCGCAGGCACGCGCGCTCGCCGCGCGGTCGCCGGCAAACCCGGCGGCGGCGCGCTGGTAGAACGCCGCGGCGTCGTCGTAGGCGAAGACCGCCATCGCCGCGTCGCCCGCGCGATCATAGTAGCCGGCAGCCTTTGCCGGGAGGCCCGCCTCCCAAAAATGGTGCCCCAAAATTTCCGGAGCGTCGCTGGCGTTGCGCGATCGCTCCAAATGCTCGGCGATCGTTTTGTGCAAGCCGCTCGCAACCTCGGCGGGTATCTCCCCGTAGACGGCCTCGCGCGTCAAGGCATGGCGGAATCGATAATCGCCGCGCTCGGCATCAACTGCGTCGATTAATTGAAGCTCGCAGAGACGATCGAGAATCGGCTGGAGCTGTGTTGGGTTACCGTCGAAGATCTCGCAGAGGTGCTCGACGCGAAAGTTGCGGCCGAAGAGCGAGGCTTCGCGCAGCGCCGAGCGTTCGTCGTTGGAGAGGAGCTGCAAACGATCGGCGACCAGTGCGTGCAGCGAGAGCGGCAGCGCTCGCACGGAATCGGTGCGGCCGGCTCGTTGCGCGTCCACGGCGTTGCGCAGAAGCTCTTCGGCGAAAAGGGGGTTGCCGTCGGAGCGGTCGCGCACGGCGTGCAGCACCGGTATCGAGAGCGTCACGCGCTCCTCGATGGCCAGCGACATCAGGCGATCGAGGTCCGGCGCCTCGAAGCGCGGCAAGGTGACGACCGAGACGGCCGGCTCGCGAAACAATTGCCCGAACCACTTGAAGAGTGGATGCGCGGGCGAAAGCTCGTCGTCGCGATAGGTTCCAACGAAGAGGAGCCGCTTCGCTGCGGCGCGCCGCACCAGGATGAGGAGCGTTTGAACCAGGTCGACGTCGGCCCAGTGCAGGTCTTCCAAAATAACGACCGTCGTGCGTTTGGCCGCGGCGCGCTCAAACGCGCCGGCTATTGCGTCGAGCAACTCCGCCTTCGTCGCGTGCGCCAACGTTTGGGAGCCGTTGCCGATCTGCGCGAGAACGTCGAGGAGCGGGCCGAGCGGCTTCTGCGCGAACTCGCGGCACGCGCTCGATGCTACGAGCGACGTGTGGCGATTGAGGCGGTCGAGGAACTGGCGAACGAGGCGCGATTTTCCGATACCCGGCTCGCCGCCGACGAGCACGAGGCCGCCGTGAGCGTCGCCCGCGCAGCGGCGCCGCTGCAGGAGATGCTCCATTTCGGCCGTGCGACCAACGAATGGCCCGCAGACGACGCGCGTCGAGATCATCGAGAGCGCTACGCTTGCATGCTCCGGGCGAACTTGCCTGCCGGCGCCAGGCGATCACCCAGCGGTTCGGGAATTCAGTTTACCTCGCGAAAGGTGGATCTATGCAACGCGGAAAGGCGCTGGCCGGCGCGACACTAATTCTTCTCGCTTCGGGCTGCGCCGGAGCGACCACACCGGGCGTATCGGGCTCGGCATTGCCACCATCGTCTGCCGGTTTGCGCCATTCCGGGAGTTGGATGTCGCCCGAGGTCAAGAGCGCAAAGGCGCTGCTGTACGTCGGCGATCCGACCGGTAGCCCGTCGTATAGCGGGGTCATCGACATCCTGTTGTTACGCGGTCTGCAGTATAAGCTCGTCGGCCAGATTCAAGACGACGACATGCCCGAAGGCATGACGACCGACGCTGCCGGCAACCTCTACGTAACGGACGAGGGCGTCGCGACGGAAGGCCCAGCTCCCGGCGACATTAAGGTGTATCCGAAGGGCTCCACACAGTACTCGCGCTTTATCGTGCCCGCGCACTGGGTTCCAAACGATGTCGCGGTCGGACACGACGGGACGATGTACATCGCGAACATCGCTCCGTTCGCTAAGTTCTCGCCGGGTTCGGTCTCGATTTATCCGCCGCTTGCCAGCCAGCCCTCGCGCGTGTTGCGTTTGCATAACTTTCAAGTAGACGGCATAACGCTTCACGCGCAAACGAATACGATCTACATCTCGTATCAAGGAAGCGGGAGCAACGGCGAGATCGCCGAGTTCAAGCATGCTCGAGGAAAAGCGATTAACCTTGGCGTGAGCTACTCCGAGCCGTGGGGGATCCTCGAGGACGGCAACAACAATCTCCTTGCGTTGGATGGAAGCGGCACGGTCGAAGTCTATTCCGAGGCCACCGGCAAACTCGTCCAGCAAATCTCGGTCCCTAATGGTGCGGCCTGGGAGGCGTTTAATCAGAAACGGTCCCAGCTGTTCGTCTCGAACTTCGAGCAGGTGGAAGTCCTAAGCTATCCCGCGGGTAAAGTGCTCGGGTCGATTAACGAGGGATGGAGTAAATCGAACTACCCGAGTGGCGTCGCCTACTGGCCGCCGCCGTAGGCTCAAACGTGTGACTATTCGTGTGATCTAGCCTACTATCGCTGGGCTCCAACGCAAGGTATCGTGAGAGGATGAAACTTGCGATTCCGGCGTTAATCGCGCTTGCCGGCGCGATGCTAATCCCACAGCCTGCGCTCGCCTTCCCGGTGGATTTTGGGCCCGGCTTCACGACACATCGGGTGAGCGTCGACGGCAGTGTCGTGAGCGTGACCGTCGGCGGCCGCGGACCGGTTGTCGTGCTGATTCACGGCTACGCCGAGGATTCGCGGATGTGGAAGCCGCTCGCGATCGCGCTGGCGTCGCGCTTCACGGTCGTCGCCCCGGATCTGCCCGGAATCGGGAACTCCTCGATTCCAACCGGCGGCCTCGATATGAAAAGCGCGGCGCGGCGCGTTCACGATGCGGTCGCGGCGCTGGGTTTCCACCGGGCGAGCGTCGTCGGGCACGACATCGGCTTGATGGTCGCGTACGCTTACGCGGCGATGTACCCACGCGACGTCGTGCGACTCGCGCTGATGGACGCCTTCCTGCCCGGAGTCGCCGGCTGGCAGGCAATCTATAACAACCCCGATCTGTGGCACTTCCGATTTCACGGGCCCACGCCGCTTGCGCTCGTCGCCGGCCGCGAACGCATCTACTTCAACTATTATTGGAACGACTTTGCCGCCGATCCGAACCGCTCGCTCTCGCAGGCCGATCGCGACGGATACATTGCGGCGTACTCGCGCCCAGGAAGAATGGCGGCCGGCTGGGCCTACTTCGCATCCTTTCCGCAAACGGCAATCGACTTCGCGCAGCTGGCCGCCCGCAAACTCCCGATGCCCGTGCTCTCGATCGGCGGCGCGAAAGCTAACGGCGTTGCGCTCGCCGCTCAGGCAAAACTCATCTCCGATAACGTTACGGTGGTCGTGCTTCCCAACACCGGGCATTGGCTGATGGAAGAGAACGCGAGCGCGACGATGGCGGCGCTCGAAAAGTTCTTATGACGAGCTTAACGCGGCGCGATCCGGTGGCCGACCACTTGCTCACTCCGCAGAACGCCGCGCTGATCCTGATCGACTACCAGCCCGTCCAAGTGAACTCCGTGATGTCCATGGATCGCCACGAACTCGTCGACAATGTCCTGCGCCTCGCGCGCACGGCGCAGGCGTATCAACTGCCGATCGTGCTTTCGACGGTCAACGTAACGACCGGGATCAATCTTCCGATGATCGAGGAGCTGCGGGCGTTGAACTTAGGCGTCGAACCGATCGACCGCACGTCGATCAATGCATGGGAAGATGCCGACTTTCTCAGCGCAGTCACCGCAACGGGGCGTACAAAGTTAGTTGTGGCAGCGTTGTGGACCGAAGTCTGCTTGGTATTTCCAGCGCTCGACGCGCTGCACGACGACTATGAGGTGTACGCCGTTACCGATGCCGTCGGCGGCACGAGCGTCACCGCGCACGAAGCCGGGCTGGCGCGCATCGCGCAAGCCGGCGCGCGTATGACGAGTTGGGTGCAGGTGATTTGCGAGCTTCAGCGCGACTGGATACGGACGGCCACCGTACCGGCGTTCAAAGAGATTTTGTTTGGCCACATTCACGAAACGGCCGGCGCATAGCCGGCCTTAAGGAGATCTTAGCAATGATGAATAGTTCGACGACGGACACATCGCGTCCGATCGTCTTGATTCACGGGCTCTTTCTCAACTGGCAGAGCTGGGACGGCTGGGCGCAGCGATATCGCGCCCGCGGCTTCACGGTCTTTGCGCCCAGCTGGCCGGGGATGGACGGTACGGTGGAGGAACTGCGCGCCGATCCCACGCCGCTGACGCAGTTAAGCATCGAGAAAGTGCTCGACGGCCTCGATGGGTTCGTCCGCAAACTCGACGAACCGCCGATTATCATGGGGCACTCGTTCGGCGGCCTCTTCGCGCAACTGCTGGCCTATCGCGGGCTTGGCTCCGCGGTAGTCGGCGTCGAGCCGGTCGCGCCGGCGGGCGTGCTCGAGCTGCCGTTCTCCACGCTCAAAGCCTCGGCGCCGGTGCTCGCTAACCCGCTCAATGTCGGCAAAGCGACGATGCTGACGCCCGAGCAGTTTCACTACGCCTTTACGAACACGCTGTCGGAAGAAGAGAGCGCAGCGCTCTACGACCGCTACGCGATTCCGTGCGTCAACCGGGTGCTCTTCGAAGGGGCGTTCGAAAACTTCGTGCCGCATTCGCCGGCGCACGTCGACGTCGCGGGCGATCGGCCGCCGCTGCTCTTGATTACCGGCGGTGAAGATCATCTCGTCACGCCGGGCTTCACGAGAAAAAACTACGAACTCATCGCGCGCTCGCCGGCCATCTCCGGTTTCAAGGAGTTTCCCGGACGGCCGCACTTCACCGGCGCGGTTCCCGGCTGGGAAGCCGTCGCCGATTACGCGCTGCAGTGGGCGCTTGCGCCAGCCGCAACGTCCCCGCAAGACGAACCCGCTTTAACTTAAAGATAGGAGGCTTTCATTTATGGCATATCTGACACTACGTGACGGCACCGAACTCTATTACAAAGACTGGGGCACCGGGCAGCCGGTGGTCTTCAGTCACGGGTGGCCGCTCTCGGCCGACGCCTGGGAAGACCAGATGCTCTTTCTGGCGGCGCGAGGCTTCCGCTGCATCGCGCACGACCGCCGCGGCCACGGCCGCTCGAGCCAATCTTGGGACGGCAACGACATGGACACCTACGCCGACGATCTGGCCCAGCTAGTCGAGCATCTCGACCTGCGCGATGCGATCCACGTCGGCCACTCGACCGGCGGCGGCGAGGTTGCGCGCTACATCGGCCGACACGGCACGCAACGCGTCGCCAAGGCTGTGCTCATCAGCGCCGTGCCGCCGCTGATGCTCAAGACGCCGGCCAATCCCGGCGGGCTTCCGATCGAAGCGTTCGATCAGATTCGTGCCAGCGTTCAAGCCGACCGGTCGCAGTTCTTCAAGGATCTCAGCGCGCCGTTTTATGGCGCGAATCGCCCCGGCTCGAACGTCTCGCAGGGGTTGCGCGATTTCTTCTGGCTGCAGAGCATGATGGCCGGAATCACGGCCTGCTACGACTGCATCAAGGCGTTCTCCGAGACCGACTTCACCGAAGATCTCAAAAAGATGGACGTGCCGACGTTGATCATTCACGGCGACGACGATCAGATCGTTCCGTTTGCCGACGCTGGAGCGCTCTCGGTGAAGCTGGCCCCCGGCGCCAGGCTCGAAGTCTACAAAGGCGCGCCGCACGGCCTTCCTTCCACGCTCAAAGATCGGCTCAATGCCGACCTCTTGGCCTTCTTCGGCGCTGCGGTTCCGCAACGGCAGCCTTCACTTAACTAACGCCCGTCGCGCAATAGAAGGGGCCGCGTTTACGGCGCGAAGCACCGTGAATGACGGCCCCTGGGGCGCCCGCATTTGGGGAGCTTCTCAAAAAACATCGCGTTGCCGCCGGCGTGACGCAAGATTACCTGGCGCAGATCGCGCGCGTGAGCGCCAACGCAATCAGCAGCCTGGAACGTGGCGTGCGCCGCGCACCGCATCGCGATACCGTGTCGCTGCTGGCCTCGGCGCTGGGTTTGACCGGGCGCGAACGCGAGGATTTCGAAGCCTCGGCCGAAGTCGTGCGGGCCCGCAGCGTGACGACGCGCGCGGATGCACCGCGGGACAATCTTCCGATCTATCTCACGTCGTTCGTCGGGCGCGAGCACGAGATTGCGCAGATCGCGGATTTGCTCGCGCATCACCGCTTGGTGACGATCGTCGGTTCCGGCGGAATCGGCAAGACGCGCACCGCGCTCGAAGCGGCAAAGACGCTGCGCGATCGATATCCCGATGGAAGTTGG
>JBEKRW010000135.1:0-6586 GCA_049517595.1 Candidatus Cybelea sp.
GGCGAATCGGCTACGGCGCGATGCAGCTAGCCGGCCCTGGCGTTTATGGGCCACCCAGAGATCTCGACGCTGCCGTTGCCATTCTGCGCGAGGCGGTCGCATCGGACGTGAACCATATCGATACGTCCGACTACTACGGCCCGCACATCACCAACCATCTCATCCGCAAGGCTTTGCATCCGTACCCGGCGGGTCTGGTAATCGTCACAAAGCTCGGCGGCCGCCGTCCTCCCGACAAGTCGTGGCAGCCGGCCATCTCCTCCGAAGAACTAACCTCTGCGGTTCACGACAACCTTCGCAACCTGGGCCTCGACGCACTCGACATCGCGAACTACCGCGTGATGGGATCGGGGCACGGAACCGAGGAGGGGTCCATCGCCGAACAAGTGAGCACGCTCGCCGATCTCAAGCGCAAGGGACTGATCCGCCACATCGGCGTGAGTAACGTCACGGCCGCGCAGCTAGCCGAAGCTCAGACCATCACTGACATCGTATGCGTGCAGAACAACTACAATCTCGCCTATCGTCACGACGACGGGCTGATCGACGACTTGGCTCGCCAAGGAATCGCGTACGTGCCGTTCTTCCCGCTCGGCGGATTCACGCCGCTGCAATCGACCACGCTGTCGTCGGTCGCAGCGCAACTCGGGGCCACGTCGATGCAGGTGGCGCTGGCGTGGCTGCTGCACCGCTCGCCGAACATCTTGCTGATCCCGGGCACGTCGTCGCTCGCCCACCTTCGCGAAAACCTGGCAGCCGGCAACCTAACGCTTTCTCCGCAAGCCTTGGCGGAGCTGGACGGCGTCGCCGCGCACGCTTAATAGGCCAGAGCGCGGTCCGAGGCCATGTTCGACAAGTGCCACTGAACATTGTCGAAGAGCGTCTGCTGATTGATGCTGCTCGCGCGCGCATGAAACGCCGGGTCGGTTTGGTTCCAGTAGGCGATTAGTGAGGCGGCGTACGCGTACTCTTTAACGATGTCGGAGTGCTCGACGCCGTCGGCGTCGGTGCCCAAGAGGCAGCGCACGCGGGCCTCGAGCAAATATTTCAGCGACGCATCGCCGAGGATGCCGCCCACCTGTGCGACGTTGCTCGGATCGCTAACCAAGGTGCCGAGAAGATTATTCAACTCGAAGTTGGTCGCGGGGTTTTCCGCGACGGGATCGATCTCGTCGGTTAGGATTTTCGCACCGCCCAGCGGCATTCGGGCGATCGGATACGCGCCCGTTGCCACGTTGCTCTCGAGGTTGACGTCGGCCTCGACCCCTTCGTCGTGCATCGCCTGCGCTTGAGCTGGTGTCGCCCACGTGTCGTGCGCCAGGCGAAAGAGAACGTAGTCGTGTACGTCGGGATGGGCTGCCTCGAATTGCGCGATCGCCGCCAACAGGATCGAGATGTTTGCCTGGGCCTGCGCCGAGTTAGTGCGAGTCGGTGGAAGTGTGGAGAAGAGCGCCTGGAACGTCCACGGTTGCACGGGCGGAGTGGGTGCGTATGCGATAGCGGCGCCTTCGCCGACGTGCGTGTGCACCAGCAGTTTGCCATGCCACCCTGCCAATCGCCGGGCTTTGGACGCGCGATACACCGCGTCGATGAGTTGCGCGTAGTATCGCATCCCGTCGGGCGTAAAACAGGTCGTCTCGGGCGCGGCCGTGTCGATGCCGACGACGGTGTTGAAGAATTGCGGCGCCGCCGCGCCGGAAACGACGAGCCGCCCCGCGCTCCAACCCATCAGCCCGTCGTAGACCATCTTCGGCGTCGTCACGAGTGCCCGAGGAAGCAAAACAGCGGCGCATGCGCCGGTCTTCGACCATTCGCTGTATTGCGTGCCTCCCGGGAGCGTCGCGAGTTGCGCGGTGTGCGTCATCAGCACGACCTTGACCCTCGGCATCCGCTTGTTCATCGAGTGCAGCGCCGCAACGAGTCCCGTATCGGACGGCGCGCCGATCATGCACTCGATCGAATTGAGCGGCTGAGATGCGCCGGCGGTAAAGTTCCATCCGCCGACGAACGGCACCGATTGCTCCGAACTATCGATGTGCGTCGCCGCAAGATCGAGGACCGTTGCCCTGCAGAGATCCGCGTTCAGTCGATCGTCGCTTCCGGCGTAGAAACGCGACTGAAGATACGACCACGCCGGGCCCCCACGGAACGCGTATGCACTGTCGAACTCGGACCACGGCGTCGCCGTCAGTACGCGCTCCAACGTCCCGTTGAGAGCCACCGTGCTTCCCGCAACTTGGTTGCGGTAGACCAACAGCGCGGCGCGCGCGCCTAGCGCGAACCGCTGGCCGTCGGCCGGCGAGAAGAGCTTGTCGTCGAGTGCGACTCCCTTTGACGGATACCAAACGTCGGCTAAGTAGCGGTAGAGCGCCAAGCGGTCTTCAACGCTCACCTGTTTCTGCGGATTCGCAAGACTCTCGACAAATGCGGGTAGGTCCGCGTAAGCGTAGTACGGGAGGATTCCGCTGAGGTGATTGTGCGCGTCGAAGTAGCGCACGCCGGCCGGCGCGGCGCCAAGCAACGACAGAGACATCGCAAAAAGAACGGCATTCGCAATCGGGGAGCTCCGCATCAGCGAGGCCTTACGAAAGGTCGCGGCGATGTGCCTTGTTTACGCACCTCCGGGGTTGACTTTTCTTAGACAGGGCGGTTTAGTTAAGTTGACCTAAGTCGCTTATCTGGCACGCCTCAAGGAGTCATATCATGATGAACCGTGCAGCCGTAACCGTCGCGGGCGCCTTGCTGCTTTCAAGTTGCGCCGGCTCTCCGTCGCCGGTAGCTCCGAGCCTGATGCAGCAGGTCCACGCTGCAAGCCGCGAGCGCTTCAAATACACCGGTAAGGAACAGACGTTTACCGTCCCGGCAGGCGTAACGTCAGTAAAGATCGTTGCCGCCGGCGCCAGTGGGCCCAGCGGAACGTATTATTATGGTTCCTATCACGGCGGCGACGGCGGGCTGGTGACGGCAACGATTCCGGTGACGCCGGGAGAGACGTTGGCGGTTTTCGTTGGCGGCGAAGGCGGAACTGCCAAGTACGGCACCAATGGCACTGGGGGCTTCAACGGCGGTGGTTCCGGCGGCCCGGTCGGCCAATACGAGATCGGCGGCGAGGGCGGCGGAGGCGCGTCCGACGTGCGCCAAGGCGGCACCGGTCTCTCCAACCGGGTGGTTATCGCAGGCGGTGGCGGTGGCGGTGGCGTCCCGCAAACATTTTACGGCGGCGGATCCGGCGGCGATGCTGGCGGACTGATCGGCAGCGCCGGCGGCAGCGGATACCCTGGCTCCGCCGAGGGCGAGGGTGGAACCGGCGGCACCCAGCAACGCGGCGGGAAAGGCGGCATTGGCGGCACGCGCACTAGCGGCTACCAACAGGGCGGCAGTGGTTATCACGGCAGGCGTGGCAAAGGCGGCGACGGCGGCGGTGGCCAGAGTTACAGCGGTGGCGGTGGGGGGGGCGGTGGCGGCGGCCTCTACGGCGGCGGTGGTGGCGGCGCCGGTTCGTTTGCCACGAGTGGCCAAGGCGGCGGCGGTGGCGGAGGCGGCGGTTCGTCGTTCGTCGAGAAAAGCGCGACGCACGTTAAAGATCTCGGTGGCGCTGCGCCGGCAGGCAACGGCACGATCGTTATTTCCTGGTAGCCATCGCGATTCCGGCTTCCCGCGTGGCCAATCCAAGCGCGCGAAGTTCGTCGGGCGCGTAGGTGAGGGCGTCGCGTTTGGGTCCGACGAGAAGAAAGCCCGCGATGCGTTCCCCCTCCGGCATTGCAAACGCGGCGCTGCCGTCGCCGCCGATGCGCGCGCTTAGCCAGGTTGGGACGCGTGCATCGCGTGCGGCGATTCGGGGCGAAGGCTGGGGCTCGCCCGCGCCGTACACCAGCACAAACCCGTCGCCTGTTCGCCGATAGACGGCGGCAGACGTGGCCGCTGCATGTTGCGCAGCGGCGTCTACCAAAGCCGGAGCGATGCGCGCAGCGTCTAGGCTTGTAACCGTCTCTCCAAATGCGCGCAGCGCCGCCAGATGCTGCTCCCGGTGGTGGAAGATCGCGTTACGCAGGAGTGGTCCGGCCTCGTCGTAGACTTTGGTGAGCACTAGGAAAGCCGCAAATGCTGTAAGCAGATGTGCGCTGACCCGCACCTCCGGACCGAAGCGTACCAAGAGCGGAAGCCGCTCCACCAAGTCGCCGATCCACGGTACGAAAAAATGTTCTCCCAGAAAGGCGAGCACGGTGAGTGCCGCTCCGGCGAGGGCGGCTGCCAGCGCGGCGCTGACGTAGAACTCGACGTCAACGAGGCGCCGCGTCAGCGTCCCATACGCGAGCCCCGCGGCCGTGGCGACGTTCCCGATGACGTCGATATCCCTTACGGCGTCGACGTCGTGGGCAGTAATGATCCGCACGAAGGCGTGCGTCGACGTCGCGAGAGCCAGCGGGGCGAAGCTCGCGACTACGAGCAACGCATGCGCTTTGCGTTCCGCGGTTGCAGTTCTCAACGCTGCGGCGGCGCATGCTTCGATTGCCAGAGCTCCGGCGAGCATTCCGAGCCATCGAAGCCGATCGAACCAGGGAGCAATCATCGCAAAGGTCGTCTCGTCGAGCGTTCTTCCGCCGAGGTTGCCGTAGTAGAGCGCTATCGGAGCAAAGCCCGCCATCGCAATCGTCACACCGATCGCGACCGCCCACATCTCGACCTTTCTTCTAAATCGCTGACCTGGATGATCTTCGGCAGCATATCGCACGAGTTGTGCCATGCCGAATCCGATCGCGCCGTTTCCGAGTATGGCGGAAAACCAAAACGAGGGTCCCACAGGCGTGTACTGCCAGAAGACGTCGAGCGAGAGTCCTAGGATTCCCCAGAAGAGCAATGCGTCGGATCTGCTCAGCGAGGGTTTGCGTACGATCAGACCCGCAATTGCGACGAGAATAAGTCGACTTAGTGCGAACAGGCGTATATACGGATCGTAGGGCGTGGAGATCTGATGGATCTGGCCGCCGATCGAATCCTTGACGGCGTAGAACGCCGCCAGCAGCAGCAACGCTACCATCGCTAGGCGACGGCCGCGCGACGTCACGATGCTATCGAGAGATCGGTTGAAGCGACGAGTAGATTCGCCGCAAGTCGTCGGTCGATATCTTCGTGCCGCTAAAGATTAGCATCGCACGCGAGTTGCCCAATCGTGCCAGCGATCGATAATCCGAAACGTAGAGCCACTCCGGTTGATCCGATGTTCCAATAATCTTAGACGGGCTCATTGTCGTCGATCCGATGATCGTCGAGTTCACGACGAAGGGGCGGCGAAACGAAGTGTAGTCCGGGGCGACGTCGCCAAAATCGCTGTCGCCGACGTTGACCATAAACTCTCGGCCGTCGGAGCTTCGATATTCCAGCAGATAGCCGTTTGAGGAGTTTGAAGCTCTGTTACCCTTTGTGGCCTCAAAGCGAACGAGGTGGAATCCGGCCGGGACGTACGCCGGTGCCAAGATGGGCAGGGGCTGAGCACGCAACTTGGCGACCTGCTTTGCACTGAGGTCTCCCGGTGCCGTATCCGCGGATCCGGCAATGGGCGCGAGCACAACTGCAAGCGCGGCGACGGCTCCGATGAGCCGCCTGTAATTCAACAGTCCAACCATGCGGGATGGTTCGATGGAGTAAAATCGTCGCCTTCACGCCGTCAGGAGCTTATCGGGGTGCCGAAGTAGAAGGGCTGCGAGACATGTCTCTTGAGCTGTGGAATACGGTCGCGACCATCGGTACGTTTCTCGTCATCACGGCGACGGCTCTCGCTGCGATCGTCCAACTGCGCCACATGCGCGGCAGCAATCAGATTACAGTCCTAACGGAGCTCCGAGCGGCCCAGCAAACTCCCGAGTTCTTAAAGGCCGTGCACTATGTATACAGCGAGCTGCCGTCGAGATTAGAAGACCCCGCGTTTCGATACCAGCTTGCAAATCGAGTCGCACGAACGGTGGAAAATAACGAGCAGATTTCCTATGTCGAGATCGTGGGCGACTATTACGAAAATGTGGGCGTGTTTGCAAAGACCGGATTGGTCGACCGTAGACTTCTGTTGGACATTCACGCGGCAGTCGTACTCGATGCATGGAACGCGCTGCTCGACGTGACTGCGATCCTGCGATCGCACTACGGGCGCTCGATCTACGAAAACTTTGAATACTTGGCGGTTCTATCCGAGAATTGGACTTCCGCGCACCCGGACGGCAGCTACCCCAAAAACGTTCGCCGAATCGACGTCCCTAATAAGTGGCGCAGCGCCGGCGAGGAACCTTCCTAGAACGCCCCGACGCCGTTTGGAGTGCCGAGCCCGGTGGGTCCGTCCCACCCATGACCCGCAATGCACAGCGGCGCACCGCACACGCCGTTACTCCCGGCAGTGACGTCGTTCAAACCCGAGGTGTGCGAGTACAGATTTGCCGCCGGCGTCGAGCTTGCGTTCCCTGCCAAGGCAAAGACCGAAGCAACGATCGGCGTCGCAACGGAGGTTCCCCCAAAGACGAGCCATCCGTGACGATCGAACGTATCGTAAATCGCCACTCCCGTCTGAGGATCGGCATCGGCGGAAACGTCGGACTCC
>JBEKRW010000136.1:0-6537 GCA_049517595.1 Candidatus Cybelea sp.
TCCAGTCGCGCGCCAGCTGGTCGTGGGTGATATGTGTGAACATCATTGTACCAAGACTCTAATACAAACCTGGCGTTTGTGTCAAGGCCTTTGCTACAAAGTCGCCGCCGTCAGCCCGATCCCCTTGCTAAGGCCGCCTCACTCATAGTCCGGAGCGAAGTAGTCGCTGTCGAACTTATGGTGAATGAAAAATTGCGCCGGGTGCGGCGCTTTGATCGCCAAAAACGGACGAGGCTGCTGCGTAAAGTCGAAACAGTCGCCGGCGGGTGAAGTCGCGCGCTTGTCGGCCACGGCAAGTTGGCCGAGACCATAGAGATCTTCGGCAAAGCGTAAGACGCTGGTCGTTTCGTATTGCACGTGCGAGACGTGGTTCTTCTTGGCGTAGGGAGAGATCACGAGGAGCGGAACGCGGAAGCCGTTCCCGTCGTAATCCTCGTATGGTGCCGGCACCGGGTCGTAGAAGCCGCCCCAGTCGTCCCACTGGATGAAGATCGCCGTCGAGTCCCAAAACTTGCTCTGCCCCACCGTGTTGACGAGGGCGGAGACCCACGAGGGGCCGTAGCCGCCGCCGCATTCGAGGTGATCGGACTCGGCGCACTCGGGCGTAATCCAGGTGAAGTTCGCCAGTTCGCCCTTGCGCACGTCGGTGATGAACCTCCAGTTCGGCGATTTAACGTCCTTCTTCCAATCGGGACCGTTGAAGATGTGGTTGACTGCCTGATAACCGGACCACGTTCCGCCGTTGCCGCCGCGGTCGTTGCCGTACTGCGCCGCATAGAAGCGCCACGTTAGCTTCGCCTTGTCGAGTTCGTCGCCGAGCGTCGTATAGTCGAAACAGGCTTGCTGGTAGCCGCCGTAGACGTACCGCTCCTGGGTGATCGTAGGCACGACGTCGCTCGAGCCTCCCGCGCAGCCCCAGAGCAGCGAGTCGGGCAGATCGACGCTCGACTGCGCTTGTGCGGCGATCGCGTATTGATGCGAAACGAAGCTTTCGTCGAGGTGCGACTGAAACATATTGTCGCCGACGACCCATTCGTGCGCCATGTCGAAGTACGGCTTCGACTCGCTATGCGGCACGTAGACGTACTGCGGGTTGGAAGGTCCGCCGAACGACTCCTCGTTGTTGAAGCCGTTCATTTGGCAATCGGTTCCGGGAAGGCTTCCGGTTCCGTTGCAGGCGGCAAACATCGCCGAAGCCGAGTGATCGATCTCGTAGACGGTTTCCAGCGACTCGGGCTGCAGGGTAATCGTCTGACCGTAGGAGTTCTTTCCAGTCGGAACCGTATTGGCGCCTGGGTATCCCTGGAACAGATTATTGAAGCTTCGGTTCTCCTGGATGATGTAGATGACGTGGGTAATCTTCCCGGATCCGCTGGCGTTCATGGCTCGCAACATGGCCCCATTTTGCATATACGGCAGGGAGCCTTGCGCTCCGGACGCGCACCCGGTAAACGCAAGAATTGCAAAAGCCGCGACGTAGCGAAGCATCATGCGACCGAGTTCCGCGGCGCCGGCGCGCTTCCCTAGTGGGCGACCGCTACGACTGCCTCGGCGAAGGCTTGCGGCGCTTCCTGCGGCACGTTGTGACCGATGCCCTTAAAGATGCGGTGTGAGTACTTGCCCGAGAACTTATTACGGTATGTAACGCCGCTTGCGTTGGCGCCGTCGAAGTCGCTTGCAATGGTTATCGTGGGAACCGCGATTACCGGACCTCGCTCCAGCCGTGCTTCTAAGTGGGCGTATTGCGGCTCGCTTTTCACGAGGTTTATCCGCCAGCGGTAATCGGAGATCACGATCGCGACGTGGTCGGGGTTATCGAAGGCCGCCGCCGTTCGATCGAAGGTCGCATCGCTAAAGTGCCAGTTCGGGGAAACGATCGTCCAGATCAGTTTGGCAAAATCGTGACGGTACTTGGTGTAGCCGAGCACGCCGTTTTCGGTGGCGAAGTAATACTGGTACCACCATCCCAATTCGGCCTTCGGGGGCAACGGCAGCACGGTCAGCTTACGATTGGTGATTAAATAGCCGCTCACCGCGACGATGCCTTTGCAGCGTTCCGGCCAGAGCGCCGCGATGATGGCGACCGTGCGCGAGCCCCAGTCAAAGCCGCCCAAAACGGCCTTCTCGATCTTCAGCGCGTCCATCAACGCGATGATATCCAGCGCAACCACCGCCTGTTCGCCGTTACGCGCGGTCGCACTCGAAAGAAACGTCGTCGAACCGTAGCCGCGCAGATAGGGAACGATGACCCGGTAACCCGACGCGGCTAAGATCGGCGCGACGTCGACGTAGCTGTGGATGTCGTAGGGCCAACCGTGCAACAGAATCACCGGCTCCCCGTCGGCGGGTCCGGCCTCCGCGTAGCCGACGTCCAGGAGCCCCGCTTTGACCTGCTTGAGCGAGCTGAACGACGTGTGGGTGCCCGGCTGAGGCGTTAATACCGTCGTCGTGTCTGCGGGATTTGCGCTGTCGCTTTGTGCGCCGGCGGGAGCGAAGACGCCGAGCTGGGCGCCGGCGAGCGCCATGGCCGCGGTGCCGAAGAAGCGGCGGCGGTCGAGATTGAATCCTTCGTTGATTTCAGCCATACAAATTTCTCAAATTCTCCTTTCAAACTACGATACTACTAGGCCAAGCTACCGAGCGTATACTACTGGGCCCAAACGCTGCCGGTTGTTGCGCGGGAGTGGACGGCTGAACCTGTGAACCTATGCGCTATGCAGCCTTCCGACCACACCCACGAGCATACCCACGCTGACGGAACACAGCACGCGCACGCGCACGGCCACGCGGACCCCGAACACGATCACGACCACGAGGCTCACGAACACGAGCACGTGCATCCTGACGGCACGAAGCACACCCACCCGCACGGCCATCCGGGAAGCGAAGACGCACACGACCACGCGCACTGACCGACACTAATCGTGGCGCGCCAGAAAGGCTCGGGGTCGATGGGTCCGACTCGTTCGACCCGCCTTCCGCGTGCTCTCGACCAATGGTTTGTGCGCCGTCTCGACCTGACGCCCGAAACGTCGGCAAGTGAGTTGCTGGTCGCACTGATTCATGGCGGCCTTCGATTGCGCGACGGTTACATGGCGATTCACCGCCGAACCCTGGAACATTACGCGCAGACCGATCGAAGCGATCGCTACGCCGTCTACCGCCGGAGCCTGCTCGATACGTTCGGCGCGGAGTACGTCGATCACGTGGAGCGTTGGCTCGCGGCCGACGGCGTGGTTCTCAACGATCGCCAGGCTTCAGAGCTGTAGACATTGTAGACGATTTCGCCTTTGAACCGGTTCGTGCAGGCAATCGCGCTACTGTCGCATCAACGTCTGCAGCGTGAGGAGAACGTCGAGCACTGGATTCGATCTCGCGGCGCTCAAGCGAGTCTTCGACGACAGCCCCAGGGGAGTGCGCGGCCGAATCGGCGGAATCTACGCGTTCCTGATCGCCGCGAATGCCGGGACGTGGATGGTCGCGTTAGCAGCCTTTCACGACCGGCCCGCGCTTCTAGGTAGCGCGCTTCTCGCCTACACCTTCGGTCTGCGTCACGCCGTTGACGCCGACCACATCTCGGCGATCGATAACGTAACGCGCAAGCTCATGCAAGAGAAGAAACGCCCGGTGGCGGTCGGTTTTTTCTTCTCGCTTGGGCACTCGACGGTCGTCGTGGCGCTTTCGGTCGCCATCGCGCTGGCCGCCTCAGCCATGTTTCGCGCGTTCCCGCGATTGCAAGAAGTCGGCGGCCTCGTCGGAACGAGCGTATCGGCGCTTTTCCTGTACGCCATCGCTGCCGTTAACCTGTTGGTTCTGGTCGAAGTGATCCGCGCGTTTCGCGCGGTGAGGGCGGGGCACGGCTACGACGAGCAGACCCTCGACGACTTCTTGATGCAGCGCGGGATGATCGCGCGGTTTTGCCGCCCGCTGCTGGGCTTGATCGGGCGTAGCTGGCACATGTATCCCCTCGGTCTGCTCTTCGGGTTGGGATTCGACACGGCGACCGAAGTTGGCGTACTCGGCATCGCAGCCATCGAGGCGGGAAAGGGTTTGCCGGTCTTCACGATCCTGATTTTCCCGCTCCTTTTCGCGGCCGGCATGTCGTTGGTCGATACGAGTGACGGCATTCTGATGCTGGGCGCCTACGGTTGGGCCTTTATGAAGCCGGTGCGCAAGCTCTATTACAACATGAACATCACGCTGCTATCAGTGCTCGTCGCGCTGCTCGTCGGTACCGTCGAGGCGCTCAGCGTCCTGGCCACGCAATTCAAGTTAACCGGTCTTTCCTGGTCGCTGTTAAGCCGGGCGACCGACAACTTCGGCGCGCTCGGATTTTTGATTGCCGGCGTCTTCGTCGTCGCTTGGGGCGCTTCGGCCTTGATCTACAGGGTGCGTGGCTACGACGAGATCGAAATCGAAAGACCGGCGTAACTCCTTTGCAAGAATAGCGGCGAGTTCGTCTCGCAGCTCGTCGAGATGGGTTGCGTGTGGGGCGAACCACGCCCAGCTGGACGTTTGCGCACGGTTGCGGGTTTCGATTGCCGCGACCGCGTCGCGAAGCTGCCTGCGAACGGGTTCGGCAAGCGAGTCTGCGCCACGTGCGCTGCGCAAGAGCGCCGTGAGGTCGCGCACGTCGACGGCCACGCATTCGTTCAACGCGTAGCCGCCCTTGGTGCTCTGGATCACGTCCTTGTCTCCGGCCTGAGCCCGGGTTCGCGAAACGCACATCTTGAGAGCGTTGAGCGCGTCGTCGCCATGCAGCGCCGGCCAGATCGCCGCGGCTAGTTCTTCCTTCGACGTTCCCGAGGGCAGAAGTGCCAGCGCGGCGAGTAGCTCTAAGCCGCGATCCGACACGGGGAGCGGATCGGAACCTCGGCGCGCTCGGCCCCGAAGAACGTCGAGGTAAAAGACGTCGCGATGAATTTTGAGCGGCGAGCGCGCGACGCGCTCCGCCATCTCCTTGAATATCCCGTAGCTCGCCGGTTCGGCCGAGTCGATCAGGAGTTCGAGGGATGCCTGAAGCGGAGGAGACTCGATCTGCGCGGCGATGACTCGTGCCTCCAGAAGCCTTCGGCGTTGCGCGGGTAACAGGAGCGCCGCACATACACGAATGGCGATTTGCAAGAAGCCGTTCTCGACGGCATCGATTCCCTCGATGGCTGCGTCGAAGAGGTCCTTCGCCAAGTCGCCGTCGGTTGTCGCTAACGCGGCATGCCAACGCGCCGTTTGCAACGTATGCGCGGGTGCATCGACTGGGCCGCGAGCGAGCGCCGTCTCGACGCAGCGGTCGAACGCGCGAACCTCGCCGTCGCCGCAGTCTTCAAGCAGCTGCCGAGCGGCGGTCAGGCGTGCATCGTCGTTGCAGTACCACGCCGCCGAGGCCACAGCGCGTCCGGCTTCCACAATGCGCGACGTGACGCCGCTGCGCGAAGCGGCATATAACGCCTCTTCGCTCATCTTGAGGACGCCGTGCCAGTCGCCAAGAAGCCGAGCCTTCTCCATCGCGACTTGCGCGCTTTCGGCGTCCAAGCGCAGATGACGCGCGCCTTGCACCGCGTCGGACTCGTCGACCAACTCGTCGGCCTCTGCCAAGCGACCGCGCTTTGCCTCCACGATCGCCTTGGTCATCAACATCAGGCGCAGTTCCTCGGGTTCGAGTTCGCCGGCATCCTGCGTTTGGCTCGCTTCGAGAAGCGACTCGGCCTCGGCAAGTTGCTCGAGTTCCTGCGCCAGGTGCGCGAGGCGGATACGCAATCGCCGCTGTAACGCTGCCGGAGCCGTAGACGGCAGTGAGTGCAGCAGCCGCGCCGCTTCCCCGTAGAGGCGAGCGGCGTCGACGTGCTGGCGGCGGTACGGGAGTAGCGCGATCCACAGATTGGGGTAGTTGCAGAGCGCCGGCAGCTTGATTCTGGCGAGCGCCTCGATGAGGCGTGCGGCCGGGTGTTCCAGCAGCCGCGCCGGAAGACGATCGAGCGCCGCTGCGGCCGAAGCTTCGTCACCATAGGCGAGGTAGAGCTCGGCGGCGCGCAAGAAGTCGCCCGTGGCTTCGTATCTCTGTGCCGCGCGAATGAGATAGTTCGTTTCGTCGGCGCCATGCTGCGCGCGGATCGTCCCGAGCAGCAGCGGATGCGCCTGGTATGCGCCAGTGTCGGAAGATATGAATCCCGGCAGATTCAGAAGCCGATCGATGATCGGCGTCGCGTGCCGGATCCCCGTCGCCGCGGCGATGTCTTCGAGCGACGCTGCGGGAATCGCCGCTGTCGCGAGGATCGTCGACATCATCTCGGGCGTAAACTCGGAGAGCACTTCGCCGGTGAGATACTCGTGCAGTCGCGCCGAGGGCACGTCCTCCAGCCGGTCGATGAGCTTTTCGATCGCCGAGTCGTACTGCGCGAATCGCGCTAGAAGCAACAGAACGATCGGCCAGCCATCGGCGAGCCGGACGATCCGACCCACGAGCTCGGAAGCCATCTCCGCGCCCTCGAAGAGCGCGGCGGCTTCATCGGCGTTGAATCGCAGCTCGGGCTGCGACAGCGT
>JBEKRW010000137.1:0-6529 GCA_049517595.1 Candidatus Cybelea sp.
CCTGGTTAGGCTCCAGTCCGCCGCGACCGGTCCCGAGATCTACCTCAAACTGGAGAACCTGCAGCCGATCAACTCGTTCAAGCTGCGCGGGGCCGCCAATGCAGTCGCCTGCCTCGAGCCCGCCCAGCGCTCAATAGGGGTCTGGACGATCAGTGCCGGCAACGCCGGCCAGGGCGTTGCCTACGCGGCGCGCCAGTCGGGCGTACCGTGTACGGTCGTTACGATCGAGACGGCGCCCGAAACGAAGGTCGAGCGCATGCGCGCACTTGGCGCGCGGCTAGTACCGGCATCGTTTGACGCATGCTGGGAAGCGATGGAGCGTCGCACCTTTCCCGGCATCGAAGGCACCTTCGTCCATCCGTTCGATGACGACGATTTCATTGCCGGCAACGCGACCATGGGGCTTGAGATCGTCGAGGACCTTCCGGAAGTGCGGACGGTGATCGCTGCCATCGGCGGCGGCGGCCTCGTAACCGGCGTCGCCTTGGGCGTACGGGCGCGAAAGCCTCAGGTTTCGGTCTTCGGCGCGGAGCCGGAGACTGCGGCGCCGGGGGCCGCATCCTTTGCGGCCGGGAAGGCGTCACCGTTCCCCCAATGGCAAGCGACGTTCGTCGACGGTGCCGGCGGAAAGAGCGTCTTTCCGCGGATGTGGGAACGGATGCGACCGGTCGTTGACGGATCGATTGTCGTTACGCTTGACGAAACCAAACGTGCGATGCGACTGCTCGCCGAGAAAGCGCGCGTGATCGCTGAAGGCGCCGGCGCGCTCTCGGTTGCCGCCGCGCTCCGCTGCGAACCGGACGCTGGTCCTATCGTCGCCGTTGTGTCGGGCGGCAATATCGAGCTGTCTACGTTTTGTGAACTTATATCCTAAAGATCGTTCCGTCGCCGCTCGGACCCGAAAGGCCGGCCTGCGACGTGGTTCCGTAAAGAGCGCCGCCGGCGACGAGCAGGCCCGCCGCCGGATTTCCGCCGTCCGCCCCACCCATGAAACTATGCAGCGTGAGTTCCTTCCCGGATTTGCTCACTTCGAAGATCGTTCCCATGCCGCGGCCGCTGCTGCCATAGCCGCCGAAATACGTCGTGCCATAGAGCAGGCTGCCAACGGCAGCCACGCTGCCGAATGGGCTCGCGCCATCCGTCCCACCGCGGAAGCGATAAACCACGCGTTCCTTTCCGGAAGCGTTCACTTCGAAGACCGTCCCGTAGTTGGCGCTTCCCGGAGTACCACCATAGACCGTGGTTCCATAGAACGCCCCATTTACATCGGTCAGCGCTGCAGCGGGAATCTCGCCGTCTCTTCCGCCCTTGAAGCTGTAGAGCAGGCGTTCATCTCCCGACGTGCTCACCTCAAAGACCGTGCCGCCGGTGTGGTGGCTCCCGCCGCCGGCCGTCGTACCGTAGAGCACGCCGTTTACGACGATTAATCCGGCCAACGGGCGCGCACCGTCGGGAGCGTTCGTGAAACGATAGATTATGCGTTCCTTACCCGAGGTGGTGACGCTGAAGACCGTTCCGTTATCGCCGGTTCCGCCCGCGTACGTCGTTCCGTAAAGCGTTCCATTTATGGCAACGAGGCCGCCGTACGGGTAAGCGCCGTCCGTTCCGCCATTGAAGCGATGCAGGACGCGCTCAGTGCCCGCGAGGCTCACCTCGAAGACCGTGCCGTCGCCGCCGCTTGTGTCGTGACCGCCGCTGCGGGTCGTGCCGTAGAGCCTTCCATTGAGCTCGAGCAGCCCGGCTAACGGTTCGCCTCCATCGGTCCCACCTTCGAAACTGTACAGTACTCGTTCTTTGCCGGACTCGTCGATTGCAAAAACGCTGCCGTTGTCGCGGCTCCCGCCAAGGGCCGTCGTCCCGTAGAGTTCGGAGCCGGCCTTTATTAGTGGTGCTTCCGGTTCAATTCCGTCGATTCCACCTCCGAAGGTGTAGAGGGTCTTGAAGCTGACGCTCATCGGCGACTCAGGCGCGAGCGGGGAGATGCCGCTGGCCGATTCTGCCGGGAGCGGCGAAAAGGCTCGCGAGCAGCTCGCGAGAGCGATGCTGACGAGCAATGCGATGGCACGCACTTGAGGCTCGCGCGCAGGACGAGAAGCTAGGCGCTAGCGCTTGTCGCCGCCGAACGGGTCGGTCGACTTCGCTACGTAGGTGTACTTCTCGCCGCAGATGCGGCATACGTTGAGCGGGCTGCCGAAATGTTCGTGCGGCGCGTAGACTTTCGGGGCGGCCTTGGCGCGCTTCTTGACGACGCGGGTTACGGTTTCGATAATGTCCTCATTCTCGCCCCCGAGGCTGGGCAAGCAAGTCGCTCCCAAATTCGAAAACGTGATCTATCTCTTCGTGCCGGCGGCAAAAAGAACCCCTTATAACGCGTTGTAGACGTCCGAGGCCATCTCGCCCAGTGTTTGACCGGCGTAGTGAGCGGCGTCCCGGCTGGAGTCGGCGCTTCCCTTGCCTGCCATCCGGTTGATGTAGAACGCGAAGGCAATATGCCGCCCATGGCGCGTCGTGACGTACCCGGCCAGCCCTTTGGTGACGAGTTCGCCGTCGTCGAGCAGATTCACCGAGCCCCACGTGCCGGTCTTCGCGCGAACGTGGCCCGCGGCCGCAACGCCGTTTTGAATGTTGAAGAGCGTTCCGTCCACGCCCATGACGGGCAAACCGCGCTCAAACCAAGAGAACCACGCTTGCGCGGAAGCCCATGCCAAGTAACTCACCATAAAGCGTGGCGTGAAGAACGCAAAGGTGCCGAGGCCATCCTGCTGCGACGCCCCCTTGAGATCGAGGCCCGCGGCAGAAAGGAGCACGCGTTCGCGAGCAAATGCGGCTTTCAGAAAATCCTTCTTTGCGTGCGCGACGTAGATCGCCCAGAGATAGGGCATCAGCGCTGCGTGCAGGTTGTCACTGACCTTGAGCGTGACGTAGACGTCTTCGGAGAGCGGCGGAGACTGATGCTGCGCCACGAGATTCGCTGCAACATAAAACGGGGCGGAGGCATCGTGGCTGAAACTGGCGGCGCCGCCGGGCGGGCGTACGATGATCCCCGCGTCCTGCAATGCAACGGTAAATGCCGCTTGCGCAAAGCGCTGCGGTTCGGGCACGCGGTACGCAAATAAGATCGGCCTCCCGGCAGGCATCGCGCCGGTAATCGTCACCAGGTGCGATCCGTCGGCGTTCGTCTTGTCGCCGGAGAGATCGATCGTCGGCTCGGATTTGGACGCTCCCGTCGTCGCCGCGTTGACGAACTTAACGTAGGGCGTTTGCGGAGAGACGGCAACAGTTACCGGATCGCCGGCTTTCGACCCCGGCGTCACCATCACGTCGACGAGGTTGTCGTTCACGACGATCGATGAAACGATCGCGCCCGTCCCGCTCTCCGGCGCTTGATCGGGAAAGAGCGACGTGTCGGCCGCAACGGCGCCGTCGACTTGCTTGATGCCGGCATGCGCGACTTGTGTGGCGAGGTCGCGCAAAACAGCAAGCGGATCGCCGGGAACGGCTTTCGTATCGTAGCTGCCGTCATAGGAGTGATCTTCGTTCTCGAAGGCGAGCGTACCGTCGGGGCGTATTCGCTGCGAAAGGTTTGGATCGCCGCCGGCGACCAGCACGAGGTCGCCGTGCAGCACGCCGCGCGCATCGACGGGCCCGGTGCGATAGACCGGCGTCGTCCAGCGAAAGTTCGGTCCGAGCAATGCCAGGGTCGTTCCAGTCGTCAGCAGCTTCGTGGTCGAGGCCGCTTCCATGAGCACGCCGGCATTGCGAGTGTAGAGCGGACGCTTGGCGTCGAGATCGTAGACTTCGGCGGCCACGATCGCGTGTGCGAATTGCGGCCGCGCGACGATTCGATCGAAGGCCGCAGCGATCGACCGAGGCGCCGGTGCGGCTTGCGAAAGCAGCGCCGTTGCGAAGGTGAGTATCAGCGGGAGATTCATTAGCCTCCGTTCATGTCGAGAAAGAGTTCGGTCGCAAGCGCGAGGAGAAAACCCGCGCACATCGTCGCCGTTACGAATGCGGTCAAGCCGGTACGTCGCAGGACGCTCCAAAGCTCGCCGATGACGAAGACGAGCGCGCCGATTGCGATCGCCAGAAACAGCACCGAAAGCGTCGGCGAGTAGAAACTGTAGCCGATAATCGTTCCGAGGAAAGTGGGGCCGCCCGCGATCAGCCCCGCTAGACCGATTTGCGCCCACGACGGGACGACGCGCCCGACCAACGGCGCCGCGACGCCGAAGCCTTCCGTCGCGTTATGGAGACCGAAGCCGACGATCAGCGCCAACGCGACCGCCGTCGCTCCAGATGCCGCCGACGCTCCGATTGCCAGACCTTCACCGAAGTTGTGAGCTCCGATTCCGATGGCGATGATCGCGGCGAGCACGATTGGGTTCTCCGCATGCGCCGCGGCTTGCCGCGTGAAATGCGTCGCCGCGCTGCCCAACCCAACCAAACCGATCGCTAGGCCAACGACGAAGACCCCGATCATCGTTGCAGGGAACGGCCCGGCGCCGGCATGCCAAGCGTTGAGGCCGCGCGAGATCGGCGCGATCGCGTTCTGCGCGATCTCGACGACGAGATAAAGAAGAATCCCGATCGCGAGCGCGTTGAGCAGCGCGACGGTATTCGCGGAAAGACGCCGCGCACGGGCAATCGGCAGCCCGAGGAAGATGGTGAATCCCGCGATGGCGCCGAGTAGCACCGTCCACCAAAAGCTCAGTGCGTGACCGGGGGTGCCGGCGACCGGCTTCATCGCTCGATACATCGAGATCAATGTGTTGGGCGTGCCGATATAGTGAATCGCGGTGATCAGGCCTGCCGGCATCCCGCTTGCGTCCTCGATATGATCCATCACGTGGCAATGAATGAGCCAAGTGCCGGGCTGCGCGTCGGCGCGGACGACGACGTCTACGCGTTGCCCCGGGGCTACCAGCACGGTATCTTCGACGTCGCGATAGTCGACGGGCTCGGCGTCGCGCGCGATGATTTGTTGGTAATGCCCGTGCGTGTGCATCGTGTGGAACTCTTCGCCGGAGATGTTGATCCAGCGAATTCTAAAGCGCTCGCCGGCACGAACGTCAAGCGCGCGCGTCGCCGGGTACTCTTTCCCGTTGAGCGTGAAATGATTTTCAGCCGCGCTTTGAATTTGCCAGGACGAGATCATCTCGAGGAAGTCGCGAGCCAAGCCACGCTCGACCGGAAGCGGTTGCGACGGTTCGACGATAATCGCGCCGTACAATCCGGAATCCAGCATTGCCTCGTTGTCGTGGCTGTGATAGATGAACGTGCCGGGCTGGCCGGCAACGAAGCGATAGACGAAGTGGCCGCCTTGCGCAACCAGCGGCTGCGAGATGCCGCCAACGCCGTCCATCGCGACCGGAATATCGTGTACTCCGTGCAAGTGAATCGAGTCGGGCATCGCGTCGTCGTTCGTATAATCGATGACCACGGTGTCGCCTTGATTCACCATTAGTACTGGACCCGGGACGACGCCGTTGTAGGTGTGCGCCATTACGGTCAAGCCCGGCGCAAGGGTCCACGGCGCGGGGCGCTCGACGATGTGAAAGACTTTGGTGCGTCCCCGCTTTAGCGGGACCGCCTGGTAGGCGCCATCCGGACGCCGGAATGTCGGCGACTCACCCGGCGCAGCAGTCGCCTGGGGGATCGGCCCCGCGATCGGCTGCAACCCGAGCGACGTTGAGTTTGGCGAGGCGGGTTCGTCGGCATCGGCTAAGACCGCCGCCGGCATCGCGGCGCAGGTTAGAAGAAGGCCAATCGTGGCCGCCACGAGCAGCCGGGTAAGCGGACTTTGCATTATTAGGTGCGCCTAAGATTGCAGCTAGGTGCACCTTTCTCCTAGCAAAGATTCGGCTTTGCACAAGAACCCCCCGCCTGCACAAAAAGGGGGCCTGAGTGATGGCCCTCGGCTGGTGGGCCTTATTTCTCGTAGTTTCCTATTGGGCAAGTTCCCGCTTGCCCGTCTGCCCTGTGGTAGATGCACATCCCCGCCTGGTAGTCGTTTCCGTAGGAGTCCGAATATGTGGTTTCGGTAGCCAGCACCCAGCCCCACTCGGCTGCCATCGCATATCGGAAGTCCGCGGCGGGCATTTTCGAGGTCGTTGGCGTGATGTAAATAGGTTTGCCTTGTCCGTTTGGAGGCAAAACCGATTGACTGGGCTTCTCGCCCGCCCAATATATCGGTTCCTGGCTCTTCATAACTGCGATTGTATCGGCAGCCCTAAATGTCGTGGCGATTCCGTCTTGCGGGTATGCACGGACCGTCGCAATCACTCTAATGTTAGTAGCTGGAGATCGTCCATAGTTTGTCCATCCAATAGTGACGCTAAGCTGGTGTCTGTTTTTGAAAACAGTAGCGTAGCCAGCCGATGGAATCAGCCAGGGCCGCGCTCCCTGGGTAAACTCGGTATGGGTTTCGATGATCTGCTGCCGAGCGTAATAGGTATAAAGCGCCGTGATAACGGCTATGGCGACGGCGGATACTCCCTGGACCTTTCCGCCATGCTTATTCCACCAAGAG
>JBEKRW010000138.1:0-6930 GCA_049517595.1 Candidatus Cybelea sp.
CATTGCCGTCGCCAATCTTTTCGATACGAGCGGCCCGGGCAGCGTTTCGATCTGTACGGTGGCCAGCGGAACGTGCTCGACCAACTTGACTAACCCGAATATGAGCCTGGTCGCAGGCGTCGCGATAAACACCGCAGGCGATTGCTGGGCCAATGCCCTCAATGCGTATAGCGTGGCCGTGCTCGTCTACTTCGCGGGCTGCACCGGATCAGGCCAACTCGCCACCGGCTTTACGAACGGCTCCTACGGTGGCGTCGACATCGACAGGTATGGCAATCTCGTAACCACTAGCCTGTATGGCCCGAGTGGCTCGATACCGAGCACTGTCAACGTGTACTCGGGCTGCAATCCCGCATGCACGTTACGCAGCTCCACGGCCCTTGCCGGCGAGAGCATTTACGGCCACGTCGGCAAGGTAACCCAGCGCTACGTGACGACCGACCTCCTCTATGCGGACGTCGGCCTCCCGTGCGCCACCGACCATTGCGAGGCTGCGGCGTACGATCCAAGCTCGACGAAGTAAGCTCGCAAGCGCCGCATAGATCGCAGGCTATTTCTTCGCTGCCGTCACACCGAGCGGGAAATCGAAGCTCCCCGTGAACGTCGCAGTCGCTGAACCGCCGGCCGGGTATTTGAAAACCTCGCCGTCGTCATTTCCCGCGTCGCCGCAATACAGCAGGCCCTTAACGATCCACGTCTGAGCGCAGTCGCTAGCCCCGTTTAACTGTACGGTGTTCTTCAAGGTCGCCGTCTCTCCACTAACCGTGTACTGATACAGCTCGCTCCTGTCCTGATCGAAGACGGTGAGGTAGGTGCCATCCCACTGCACGGAGCCAGGAAACTCCGGAGAGTTGCTCGTTTTGATCGTAACGAACTTGGTGGTACCCTGCGGGAGCTCGACGAGTTCGAAGCCATAGCCCGAACCCAACCCGTCGGCGAAGAGATTGCCGCTGGCATCGTAGCCGTTGAAGTACTCTTTTTCCAACGGCGTATTGTATACCGTACCCGAGCCGGTTGCGTTCTTGAAGATCACGACCTGACCGCCGCTACTGTAAGAATGACCCACAGGATTCCCCAATAAGACTCCAACTGCCAGATCGCCGCTGGTATTCATGGCGCAGCTAGACGTGTATTCGTAGTTAAGCGACAGCGTCTTGATGAGCTTTGTTGGAACCCGATATTCGGAAATCACATAGCCGGTGCCGGTGTCTATGCGCCCGGCGTTCCAGATGATCTTCTTGCCATAGCCGTACAAGACGTTGGTGCATCCTTGGCCGCCGGCGCCAGTAAGCTTACCGATCATCGAGGTGCTTTTCGGATAGTCGAAAATGCCGGCGTACGAGCCGTAGTAGTTGATGATGTACTCGTAGTTCTTTGATGTCGATTTATCCGGTACAAGCTCTGCGTAGCGCGGGAGCGGGTTCAGCCTCTCCGCCGTTACCGGCCTGCCATTCACGAACAGCGTCCTGCCTACGTAGGTCGCATTGAACGTAGCGGCTGACTGCGTGACCGGCATGCCGCTCTGAGCCTGTTGAAGCGCGCTCCCGCACGCCGAAACAGCTACGAGTGCAATGACAGCGCTGCAGCTTTTAAGTAAACCAGGGGTGTTCATTAACCTTGCTCCTTTGAAGTAGGTATCAGGGGACGCCGAATAGCAAAAGCCGGGTTCCTCGGCCGTTCGACCGGCATTGGCGCCTTGCCTCTGTGCGCGAATTCATGAATTGCTTTGTAACCAGCTAGGTGCACGTTACCGTTGGCGTTCGCAGCCAACCGTCGGAGCAAGCGGCAGAAGCAGAGCAAGTGCGGCGTCCTTCGCTCCGAGCCAGTTTCCTTTCGAGTATGTCTTGAGCGGCTTCATATGGCTTTAACGCCGAACGGGGAGACGATGGAGCGCCAGAGGACTCTCTTAGTCTCGATCGCGGCGATTCTCGTTGCGTTCACATTCGCCGGGTGCACCACCTTGCCGACTCATTCTCCAAAGGATTACGCAAGCGCAATGGCGGCCGCCGACCCCGATGGGAGCCTCACGACCATCGTCGGTCCGGTCACGGCGGTAGTGAAAATGAAGTCAACGGTAAAGTTTCCCCAAGGCGATACGGTTTCAGGCGTACGCACTGTCTTGATGTACGATCGCCCGAACGCGCAACCAGGCTTCTGCACCTTTGAAATCGGCCACCGCATCCTCTGGTCCATCGTTCGGGAGAACCGCGTGAAGCGACCCTGCGACGGCAAGCATCGGGCCCGCTTTCGCATCGCCGGAACGGATATCGGTTTCATCGCGCACCTCACCCGCACAAACTACAAGGGCACACCCGTAACGCTCTTGGAAATCAGCGATCATCACCTTCCGGGCTCGATGCAGGTCGTCTACTAAAATGAATCTTCGTCATCGGCCTCGAGGATGTCGAGAATCTTCGTAAGACCTGGGCGAGACTGCATCACGGGATGGCGTTCGCGCACGAGAGCCTGATCTTCGGGCGACATGCGCTCGACGACGAATGTTTCGAGTTTCTCGTTAAGCGCGGTCGCAGATGCGGCGTCAACTCGAGCGGCCAGCCATTCCGCAACGGCCGCCTCGTCCGGGGCGCGCGCAACCGCGCCACGGAACTCACTCATGTCGAGGCCCAGCCGTCTTACGACGTAAGCGCTAAAGCCAATATCGTGATTGAGGTAGGCGCCAATGTTTCCGCCGGGTAGCTCCGCGCGCAGCTTGTCGACGGTGCGCGGTAAAAGGAAAAAGCCAAGCATCGTTTCGCGTGGGCCGCGGGGCGGTTGCTTTCGGAGGTCGAGCGGGGTCATGCGCTCCTCACGTAGGTGCGGGTTCGTTGGCCGCCGCGAACGACGCGTAGCCGCGCTCCGCGCGAAGCATCTCTGCGATCGCGTGGTCGAGCGTTTCAAACTCGTACAGCCCCGATAACAACGCCGTGTCGCCGATCGCGTTGCGAATTAGGAAGGCCGGAACGACCGTGACCGGCAACGCGCGAAACTCCGCCGTGGTCGCACGAACCGCCGGCTCGGCCGTTCGCATCGCCGCCTCCAGTTCTGCCGGCGTAACGCCAATCATCTGCGATACCGCGGCGACGGCTTCGGCCTGCGAGCCGAGTGGTTCGCCGCGCAGAAGTATTGCTTCGGCAACCTGGCGGCGCACGTCGTGGCGCAGCTGCCCAGCCGCAGCCACTGCAAGGTTTGCGTAGAGTGTGCGGTCATTGCCGCGAATCCAGCGCGAAGTAACCGCGATACCGCTAATCAATTCCGAGCGCCGGTACATCCACCCCAGCAACTCCGCCGAATAGCCGATCGGTTCGCCGTCCTTCACCATCGCAATCCGCCACTCGACGTCGAGGTCGCCGGCATATTTCGCGCGCAACCGGTCCAACGTCAGATCGGCGAAGTACGACCACTGCGAGCACACATCGTAATAAAATAGAAGCTTCACAACGGCCCCATTCTACCGGGCGCGGCGGATGTCCGGTAAGCAACCGTTCGGCCTGCTTAATCCACAGGTCGCCCGGGTAAGTAACAAGCCCCTCTCCGTTCGAGCAACGAGCGCGAGAGCGAGAAAGGGCGAACAAAACCATGCACACCATCCCGGTCCTGCTCGCCGCCGTTGCGCTGAGTGGCCAGAACGCCGTGTCTGGCCCCGATCCGTATACCGACGTGAACGCCATGCGCCAAGCATTTACACACGTGCGGTCGGTCGTAGCGACCGAACGTTTCAACACCGGCGAAACCGTCGTCGTGAAGTATGCCGCTCCGAACCGCTTTCACATCACGATGCCGCGCTCCGAGATCGTACTCACAGGCGATGTCGAGTATTCGAAGCAATCCGGCCGGCCCTGGAAACGATCGCCAAACGGCGCCGAGCATCAAGTGCTGCTGATGGCGGCCTGGCAGCCCGCGGGACCGCCGGACCTCGATATCCACAAGCTCTTTATGATTACTCCGCTCGGAACTAAGACCGTCGCCGGCAGCGTGGTTCGTGGGTACGAGCTTTACGACACGGCGGGGGCCTACGGCGAAACCATTTGGATCGATGCGGATAACCTTCCGGTGGCCGCGCGCATCCAGTCGTCCGAGCAAACGATCTCGATTCGTTACGCGAACTACAACACGTCAGCCATGGTTGCCATGCCGTAGAGCTTGGCTATATGCGGGAGACTCTCGTGCCGGCCCTGAAGGGCGTTACAGCCGGCCGCCACTGCCGGCACGAGGAGTACGCCATGAGCCGTAAGTTCATTGATTGCCGGGATTATCCCAGCGAGAGCAAGTGCACGATAGCGATCTCCGCCGATAACGAGGACGAGTTGGTCGAGGCTGCGAGCCAGCACGCGGTTGCCGTCCATCAGCACGCCGACTCCCCGGAGTTACGGACGATGCTGCGGTCAGCAGTGAAACAGGGAAGCCCGGCTTAAGCGACCGGATTCCCTTCCTTGCCGATCCGCGCGGTCACGGTTGCAACAGTAGTAGTCCTAGCGGCGCTTTTCGCTGCGGGGAGGGCGCGCGCGCAGACTGCGTGCAATCAAGGAACGACCTACGACATGCGGACGTGCTGGAGCAAGCAAGACGCCACCGCAGATTCGGCGCTGCAAAGCGCCGTCGCGAGAGTAACGGTGCAGCTGAACAAAACGGGCATCGATCCTGCGCCCTTTGCGGCGGCTCAAGCCGCGTGGGCGACGACGCGTGACAAGACCTGCGCTTTTGAATACCAGCTCTACCTTCCCGGCACGATCGCGCCGCAGCTCGGCGTCGAGTGCAACGTGCGGATGACGCGCGCCCGCACGCAACGCGTGAGCGCGCTGCTGGCCGGATTGCAAAGCAAAGCCGCGCGGCCCCCCGAACTGCCGGTCAACGCAGCAACCGACGCCGAGCTCAATCGCATCTACGGTCTTTACGTAACGCGTCTGACCACCGCGCAACGCTCGTCGCTCGCCGCTGCCGAAATCGCATGGATCGGCTACCGCGATAAAGCCTGTGCGTTCGAGGGTGGCGGGTGCCTTACGGAGCTGGAAAAGGAACGCGTCTCCGAGCTTGAGGCCTCGTGGGTCGGCGAGGTGTTCTGGTAACCCCGCGCTAGGTTCTGTTCTGGGTGCGCCAGCGCTGGATACCCCGTTCGATGAAGCTAGCATCGGCCGACTCCGCTCGCCACGCTTTAGTGAATTCCGCGGCCTCGCTGTGCGGACGGCGCTGCGGCGGCAGGTCGGCGAAGCGAATCCGCATCGGGACCCGGACGCCTTCGCCCGACACGATCGCCTGCTGCGTAGGCAGGCTCGGTAAGGCGGAGAGCATCTCGCGCGCCACGTCGGGGAGCGTTCGGGCGACAAAGTGCTGATCGGTATCGCTTCCCAAGCGCAGTGCAAAGACCGTGCCGCATTGTGAGAGCGCCGCCAGCGATAGTTCGGACGGGCGCTGCGTGATCAACGCAAGCGCGATGCCGTATTTGCGACCTTCTTTGGCAATCTGCGTGATGATCCGAACGGTTTGAGCGAAGCCGAGCCGCTCGTCCGACGGAACGTAGCGATGCGCCTCTTCGCAGACCAGCAGCAGCGGCGGCAGTTGGTCCCGCTCGCACCAAACGCTGAAGTCGAAAAGAATGCGGCTCAGCGTCGAGACGATAACGTCGGCGATCTCCGATGGAACGCCGGAGAGGTCGACGATCGTGAGCGGCTTGTCGTTAACCGGAACTCGCAACAGGCGGCCGATAATCTCGCCCAAGATGTCTTCTTCAGAGGAGAACAAGAACTCGAATCGCCGGTCGTGGCGCAGCAACTCGATGCGCGCTTTCAGACGCAGATAGGGTATCGAGTTATCGGGCTTTGTGAGCCGGCCCATCTCCTCGTTGATGAAACGTAAGAGCTCGTGAACCCGAAACGGAACCGGCGTGTCGACCGTAATCGGCACGCCGAAGCGCGGGCGCCTGGTATAGTTGCGACGAGCCCACGCTATGGCATCGCTGAGAATCAACTCCTGGGACTGCTGCTCACCTTGCGAACCTCCCCGAATCAGTACCTTGGCCGCTTCCTCGAAGTTGAACAGCCAAAGCGGCAACTGAAGGTTCTCGACGCTGATGACGTCAGCAAGTTCTCCAAACGCGCCCGCGTACTCGTTATGCGGGTCCAACAGCACGATGTGCGCTTTCGGATTCTTTTCAAGGATCGACGACAGAATCACCGTGAGCGCGCACGACTTCCCCGAACCGGTCGAGCCGACAATGGCAAAATGCTTTGTAAGCAGCTCGTCGGTGAGGATCAATGCCGGACGGTTTGGATCTTGATAGAGCGTGCCGATCTCAACGTTCGATTCGCCGGCCTCGCCGTAGACAGCGCGCAGGTCGGCGTCGTTTGCGACATAGACGGGTGCGCCGGGAACCGGATGGATCGACACGCCGCGGCTAAACTTCAACTCGCCGCCGCCGACACTGCCGATCTCCCCCAAAAGGTTAACGACCAGCAGATTCTCCGCCCGGCTCGTGCTCTCGGCCTGCTCCTCGCTGATGATGGCGACGACCGCGCGCTCTCCGTCGAAGGCCTTTACCAGCGAGCCGACGCGGACCGCCTTTTCCCGATTGGACCCGCCGCCGTCGAGACTCACCGTCATGCGGGAGCCTCCTACGGTCATCACGCGCCCAATCACTTCATCCATACGTCAGCGGCACTTCTACGGGCGTCTGGCGCTTCCCGTAGCCGTCGTTTTCCGATATGATGCGCGTAATGTTTCCACAACTCGCGCACTACACGGACTTTGCCCTCGTCCTGCTGAGACTCATGGTAGGACTCGTCTTTATCGACAGCGGCTACAACGACCTCAAGAGCCCCGACGAGCGAAGTAAGGGCCTGGGAGTACCGAAAGGCTTCGCGGTTTTCTTGGGGGCAGCCGAGCTGCTGGGCGGAACGGCAGTCGTCATTGGTTTCTTAGCGCAGCTGGCCGCGATCG
>JBEKRW010000139.1:0-6480 GCA_049517595.1 Candidatus Cybelea sp.
CGCGACGGGCGCGCTGCGCAATCTCGCGAGCTATCGTCACCTCATACTCCATTGCCTCGAGCGAGTGCAGCACCTTAGGCAGCGTGTTGCGTTTCATGTGCGGGCAAAGATTGCAGGGCCGCACGAACTCGACGTTTGCATAGCGCGCGGCGACGTTGTCGGCCATCGAGCACTCGGTCATCAGCAGCACGCGTGCGCCGCCGTTCTCGCTGAGGCGGCCGACATACTCCGTCATCCCTTGCGTCGACCCGACGTAGTCGGCCTCCGCGAGCACGCCTGGAGGGCACTCCGGGTGGGCCAGGACCGTCAGCGACGGATCCCCTTCGCGAAAGCGCACGATGTCGGCCCCGCTGAAGCGCTCGTGAACTTCGCAGTGCCCCTTCCACGCGATGATCTCGACGTTGGTCTTCGAGGCGACGTACTTTGCAAGGTACTCGTCGGGCAGAAAGATGACCCGCGGCGCCTGCAGCGCTTCAACGATTTGCACGGCGTTGCCGCTGGTCACGCAAACGTCCGATTCGGCTTTGACCTCCGCCGAGGTATTGACGTAGGTGACGATCGGCGTATCGGGATAGGCCGAACGAAGGAGGCGCACGTCGGCTGCCGTGATCGATTCGGCCAGCGAGCATCCGGCTCGGAGATCGGGAACCAAGACGGTCTTGCTGGGATTGACCAGCTTTGCCGTCTCGGCCATGAAGTGGACGCCGCACAGAACGATGACGTCGGCGTCGGTTTCCGCGGCCTTCATCGCTAAGGCCAGCGAGTCGCCGACGATGTCGGCGACGGTATAGAAGATCTCGGGAACCTGGTAGTTGTGGGCGAGGATGACGGCGTTGCGCTCGCGCTTGAGGCGATTGATCGCCGCCACGTAGGGAGCATGCAACGGCCATTCGACTCGTGGAATGATGCGCTCCACGCGCTCGAAAATCGGATCGGTTTCGGCCTGGATGCTTCCTTGCAGGGCTAGATCGATGACGCCCATCCTTTCTTAATACCCGCTGCCCGGAGGCTGGTTTGCACGCCCTCCCGAGCCGGGCCTGGCGTTAGAGGCCGGGAGTCTCTGGGTAGGACGAGGGCACCCGATCTTTTCACTGACATAAGGAGGGACCCGCCCATGAACCGATGGTTCGTCGGCCTCGTTCTCGTAGGAACGTTTGTAGCAAGCGCCACGACACTCGCCGCGACTGCCCAACCGGTGCCTTCGGCATCCCCGATGGCAACGGTGACGCCGATGTCGACGATGCACCCCTAAATCGCCTCGTGCGTGTCGATAAACTGTGGGTAACCGAAGTTTTTTGTGGACCTCCTGTGGACGATGCGCCGAAGGTATTGCAACCGCCGTCGTGCTTTTGCTAGCATGCAAACACTTCGCCCAATGACGAAGCGCGGACCGAATCGAGCCGCGATTGGACACACGTAGACGACGCGTCGCAACTACGCGACAAATCTGAGTGAGACCGATCGAAAACCGGATCGAAACGTCGGTGGGAAGCCGGAAACGGCTTCAAACAGGCGAGAATGACCGGCGATGTGCAAAGCCCGTAGCATCTGTTACGGGCTTTGCTCTATCTTTCAAAAAGGCCGTACGCACGCGGCCGGGCAACTGTAGGAGCCGTGAAAGATCGGGTGGAGCTCACCGCGCGCAGCCTGGTCCTGGGCGCCGTGGTGACGCTCGTATTCACGGCTGCAAACGTGTACCTCGGATTGAAAGTAGGGCTCACGTTTGCCTCCACGATCCCCGCCGCCGTTATTTCGATGGCCGTCCTGCGAGCCTTCAAGAACTCGTCGATCTACGAAAACAACATCGTGCAGACGGTCGCGTCCGCTGCGGGTACGCTCTCGGCCGTCATCTTCGTGCTTCCCGGCTTGATCATGGTTGGATGGTGGAGCGGCTTTCCGTTCGCGCAGTGCTTTGGCGTGTGCGCGATCGGCGGCATCCTGGGCGTGATGTACAGCGTGCCGCTGCGGCGCGCCCTTGTCGCCCAATCGACCCTGCCGTATCCGGAGGGCGTCGCCGCGGCCGAAGTGCTCAAGGTCGGCACCGCGGCGGGCACGGCCGGCGAAGGGAATCGCGCCGGCTTGCTGGCGCTCGTCGGGGGAACGCTCGCCTCCGCCGGCTTCGCCGTCATCGTCGCGACGCGCATTTTTGCCGGTCAGGTCGCCGCCTACTTTCGCATCGGTAGCGCGACGACGGGCCTGGGCTTTTCCCTCTCGCTCGCACTCGTGGGCGCGGGGCAGCTGATCGGCATCTCGGTTGGCCTCGCGATGCTAACCGGACTCTTCATCGCGTGGGGCATCGCGACTCCGGTGTTGACCGCGCTGCATCCCGCGGCGGGCGCGGCAGCCGACGTTGCGACGACGGTTTGGTCGCATCAAGTTCGCTTCATCGGCGCCGGTGCGATCGGCATCGCGGCGCTGTGGTCGCTGGGACGCCTCGCGCGCCCGGTTGCGGCCGGCGTCGCGTCGGCCCTAGCGGCCTCTCGGCGCCGCCGGGCGGGGGCGGTCCAGGACGAGCCCAGAACCGAGCGCGACTTGCCGATTGGAATCGTCGGACTCATCAGCCTTTGCTGCTTGATTCCGCTCGCGGTGCTGCTCGCCAACTTTCTCGGCGGCGGCCGGCTGACGCCGATCGCCGGCTGGCTCATACTGGCGGCTGTGATCTACGTCGTGATCGCCGGGTTCTTCGTGGCGGCGGCCTGCGGCTACATGGCGGGCCTAATCGGTTCCTCGAACAGTCCCGTATCGGGCCTGGCAATTCTGGTCGTGATCGGCGCGTCGCTGATGCTGCTGCTCATTGCGAAGCTTGCCGGCATTTCGGCGCCCTCGGAACTGATCGCCTATGCGCTGTTCGTAACGGCAGTACTGCTGTGCGTTGCCACGATCTCAAACGATAACTTGCAGGATCTCAAGACCGGCCAGCTTGTGGACGCGACGCCGTGGCGCCAACAGGTTGCGCTGGTTTTCGGTGTTGCCGTCGGAGCGTTGGTGATTCCGCCGATCCTCAACTTGCTCAACAAAGGCTACGGCTTCGCCGGTGCGCCGAACCTTCACAATGCGATCGCGCAGCCGCTTCCGGCGCCGCAAGCGACGCTGATCTCGGCGCTCGCCAAAGGCGTGATCGGCGGCCAAATCGATTGGCGTCTCATTGCAACCGGCGCGCTGGTCGGAGCGCTTATGGTCGCGGTCGACGAGCTGTTGCGCAAAACCAAAGGCGCGGCGCTGCCGCCGCTGGCGGTGGGGCTGGGAATTTATTTGCCGGCATCGACGACCGCACCGGTGGTTGCCGGCGCCGTTATCGGGTGGCTGTATAACCGCTGGGCCGCGCGCGAAGGTAACGATCGCGCCAAGCAAATCGGAGTGCTGGTCGCCTCAGGCCTGATCGTTGGGGAAAGCCTCTTCGGTGTGCTGCTTGCGGGCCTCATCGTATCGACCGGCCGAGCCGAACCGCTTGCGTTGGTCGGCGACGCTTTCGCGAACGCGTCGACGGCGCTCGGCGCCGCCGCATTCGTCTTGGTGGTTGGCGGCCTATTCCGCTGGGCAGGGGCTCTCAGCCGAAGCTGTGCATCGTCGAGGTAGGGTATTTGCTTAATATGAGGTTGGCAGCGTCGCTTGCGTTGATCGCGCTCCTTGCGTCGGGTTGCGCCGGCGGACGCCATCGTCGCGCCCACGGTTTGGGGTCTCCCGGCCCCGCGGCCGTTCCGACGGCGACCGCGGCGCCGGTGACGGTCCACCCAACGGTGCAGATCGCGGGCATCGTCGCGCCATATCAAAACGTTTCGATTTCCAGCTCGCTCTCGGAGCCCACCGATTCGGTTTCGGTCATCGAAGGCGACGACGTTCACCGTGGCCAGGTGCTCGCGGTTCTCGACACGACCGACTTACGGGCGAGTCTCGAGGCGGCGCAGCGCAGCGCCGCATCTGACGACGCCCGCGTTTCGCAGACTCAATATCAAGCGCAGCTCAATATCGGGCAGGGTAGCGATCAGGTTCGTAACGCGCGCGCGACGCTGCTTCAGGCACAGCAGACGCTCAAGCTCGATTCGGTTAACCTGCAACGATACCAAACGCTGCTCAGCAGCGGTTACGTCTCGCAGCAGCAAGTTGACCAGCAGCGCACGACCGTGCACAACGATCAGCAGCAGGTGCTTTCGGCACAAGCCAGCCTGCAGTCGGCGGTGCTCAACTCGAACGTCAACGGCAACTATCAGCAGGGGCTCCAAGCCGCTAATGTCGCGTCGGCGCAGGCCGATGCCGCCTCGGCGCACGCGCAGGCCGACCAGATCCAAGCGCAGATCGATAAGGCACTCGTTACGTCGCCGGTAGACGGTATCGTGGTGAACCGCAATCTCAATCCCGGTGAGTATCCGGGTTCGCGCACGATCTTCACCGTGCAACAACTCGACCCGATCTATGCCGAACTCAACGCCTCGTCTGCAGACGTTTTCCGGATCCAGCGCGGCGCCGCCGTTTCGGTTGCCATCGCAGGCGTTAACACCGCTAGTTACCGCGGACGAGTCAACGCCGTGCTGGGCCAAGTTGCGCCCGGCTCGACGAACTTCACCGTTGAAGCGATCCTTGCAAATCCCGGATATCGATTGAAGTCGGGAATGGCGGTGACCGGAACCATAAACCTTCCCGTCGTCACCGGCATCGGGGTCCCCACGACGGCCTTCTTGGACGACTCGCACGACAGCGTGATGGTCGTCAATCCCGACGGCACCGCGAAACTCGCAACGGTTCAAGAGCGTGGCAGCGACGGAAAGACTTCGGTCGTCACCGGAATCGCGCAGGGAACGAAGGTGATCTCCAACGGACAGCTTGGGATTACTCCGGGGCAAACGGTCGGGGGACAAAGCCTCGCGCCGCAGAGTTCGGGGACTCAAAGTCCCGCGCCTTAAGCTGTAACGACATATGTGGCCGACCCGTCTCTTTGTCTTGCGGCCGGCGCTGGTGTTCGTAACCCTGGCGCTGATCGCCGTCGCCGGCGCCGGCGCGCTGATGACGATCGTGCAGCAGCAGTTTCCGAACATCGACTTTCCGACGGTCACGGTACGCGCGAGTTATCCGGGTGGATCGACGACGGAGATCCGAGATGCGGTGGTGCGGCCCATCGAAGATGCAATCGCCGGCGCTCCGGACCTCGACCACATCAATACGACCGTTCAGCAAGGCCAGGCGACGATCTCCGCGGTCTTTTCGCTCAGCTCGAACAAAACCACCGATCTGGTGCAAGTGCAACGCCGGATTCTCGTGGCGCAATCGCAGCTTCCCAGCGACATGCCCGCGCCGACCGTCGGCACGTTCGATCCCGCGGAAGCGACGATCTTGACCATCGGATTGAGTTCCGCGACGCTAAACGCCGGCGATCTTTCGGCCATCGTGACCAACAACATCGTTCCCGATCTCGAACAAGTCGAGGGCGTCAGCAACGTCAACGTCGGCGGATCGGTTACGCCGGCGATCGAGGTCGCGGTCAATCCTAACCTGCTTGCGTCCTCGGGACTGACGCTCAACGACATCGTCAGCACGATCTCGCAGAATAATCTGCGAGAGCCGGGCGGCATCGCCTACCTTCCGAACCACGAGACGACGATCGACGTGCGTGGTGACGTTCGCAATGCCGCGACGGTCGCGGATCTGCCGGTCTTTGCCTCTTCGCCGTTTACCTCGACCTTCGGAAACGCGTCGTACAACGAGCCGGCGCTGCCGGGCTCTCCGGGCGCCCCAATTAGCGCGGAGAGCAGTTCCTCGTCGGCCGCTGCTGCCGGCACGGTTGCGTTACCGTCGCCGGCGTCGCAATCCGCCGCCGCGCCGGCAGCAGCGGCGCCGGTCGCCGGAGTGCCGATCGCCGGAGCGCCGGTCGCCGGCACGCCGGGGCCGGCCGCCTCGATCACCCCAATGCCGTCGGTGTCCGCTTCCGCATCGCCGTCGCCGGTGCCGGCAGCGATGCCGAATCTCGCCGCGAGCGTCGTCGCGCGCACCAGCGCAACCGCCGCGCCGAGTTCCGCGCCAGCGCAGAGTTCGAGCAACGGTTCCTCAACCGGTTCGGGCGGCTACGCGGGGCCGGCGCTCTCGAGTCTGAGTCCGTGGAGCGCCTCGGCCCGGATCATTCGGGTCGCCGACGTTGCCGCCGTGAGCGACTCCTTCGAACCGCAGCGGCAGTACAGCTACGTCGGGACGGTGCCGACCATTTCGCTCAGCATCCAGAAAGCGACGGGCGCCAGCGAAGTGACGGCGGCGCAGAACGTGTTGCAAGCGCTTCCGGCCATAGAGCGGACATACCCCTCGATCGACTTCCGAATCCTCAACAATCAAGCTGCCTATACGAAGGAGCAGATCTGGGGAGTCTTTCGCACGCTGATTCAAGCGATCGCAATCACCGCCGTGGTCATGCTCTTCTTCCTGCGGTCGTGGCGTAACGCAGTCGTCGTGCTGATTTCGATTCCGGCCTCGTTGTGCGTCACGCTGGCTGCGATGAAG
>JBEKRW010000140.1:0-6322 GCA_049517595.1 Candidatus Cybelea sp.
CGCCGTTGTGACCGTCGAACGCGTGGACTATTACCTCTTTCCGCTCTTACCACTCTGCGCCTTGGTTATCGGTGGGCTGCTCGCGCGCTTTGTGGCGGTCGTGCGCGGGGTCGACGCGGCGCCGGCGGCCCGATACTCGCTCGTCGCCCTCGTTCCCCTCGTCGCGCTTGTCGCGCTCCTGACCAGTCGCGCTCCGGTTGCGGCCTACTACTCGTACAACGCGCAAGCCTATCGCAACGCGGTCGAACTCGACCGTACGCTGCCGCCCGGCGCGCTCGTGGTGATCGCGCACTACGGCGCCGACGTGCAGTACTATATCGATCGCTTCGGGTGGGAGGAAGACCCGTTGCTCTGGACGCCCTTCGACGAAGAAAGCGCGATCGCCAAAGGCGCGCGTTACTTCATCGCGGTCGAGGACCATCGCTTGCGGCACAATCTCGAGCTGTGCGCGTGGCTCCAGCGCTTTCCCGTGACGACGACGCGAGGCGGTTGGCCCGTCTACCAAACTTCGCCGGGCGCGCCGCCGGCCAGTGCGATGCAGTTCTGGCAAGCGTTCCGCAACGCCGAGCGCCGGGGTTTAGGCCGAGCCTTTCTCGACTCGCGAGGCGTCTGCCGAATCAGCCCGAGTTGACGTGCCAGTATTCCAGCAACGTACGAAACGCGTCGGGGCCGACCGCGATGCTCCCGCGGAACGGGTAGTCGAGGCCGACGACGAGGAATAGCACGAGACCGATCGTCAAGCTCAGTCCTCCGATCATCAGCAGCTGCATCACCGTGCGTTCGAAGCCGAAGAGATAGGTGAATGCCACGGTAATATATGCGCCGGCGACCAGTACGATCCACATGATGCTGTTGATCCCGATGAAGTCGATCGTAAGGCGCGTCTCTCGGTCCCCCAGCGCGGTATCCATCGCCGAGAGCATCTGCGCGTGAACGTCAGCAGTCCCGGCCGAAGTTACGGGGAGGTGACGGACGTACCGGTCGGCCGCCTCTAGCAAGGCATTCGACGCCTCCGCTCGTTCACCAAGGCGCATTCGCGGCCATTCGTCATTAATTACGGAACGCACGTAGGCTTGCAGCATCGCCTGCAGCTTTTCAGGATGCGCAAATGATTCGGCGTCACGGTAGACCGTCGCTAGCGCTTCCGCTTCCTCGTAGCTCCGCGCCTCGGCCTGGTTAAATCGCTCCCACGTCCCGATTGCAACGAATGCCAGCAAAACGGCGTAGACGACCCCGATAACCGCGAGAATGAAGCCGGCGCGATCGTTGTGCTCCAGGCGGACTTTCTCCGACGTATAGGTGGCGACGAAATAGCCCATCACGAGCGTGGAAATGACGAATCCTCCGACGATCAGAAAGCCGGCGGCTAGCGTCGGCAACGATTCGAGCCAAGCGATCATTGATTCACCCGTTTATGGCAGCGGCAGCAAGGACGCGGCGCCAAAGGTCGTGGACTGCGACGGTACTTCCGGGACACCCGAGGAAACGAGCTGGCGGTAAACGATCAATCGATTCGTATCCTTGGCAACCTCCAACTCGAGTTCGTAACTCCGTTTTATGGCTGACGTGAGGTCGTCGGTGTCAAACGTGTAGCCGAAGCGCCGCAGGTCGCGGCGCAGCAGCGCATTGGTCGCGTCGAGCTGTTGATACGCGCGCGCCAGCTCTAGGCCCGTCGCCCGGTAGGTCGGATAGTTCGACACCACGATTTCGCGCTTGAGCTTCGCCTGGTCGATGGTCGCCTTGAGCGCCGCGAGCGGGGCGCTCGACGGATCGACGGCGAGTCCGCCGTCAACCGTGGCTAGGGCATCGTCGAAGCCGCCGCGGCTAAACTCGAGTCTCGCCAGTTCCGCCGCGGCGTTGACGAATCCAGCCCGCGCGCGCGGGTCGTTCGGGTCGACGCGCAGCGCGAGACGGTACGACGTTGCCGCGTCTCGGACACTTCCCTGAAGCAACGCGACGTCGCCCTGGTGGACGCGCGTGTTCACGATCCAGCGTTCGATCGAACCGGCGCAACCGCCCAGCACCAACGCCGCGCAGAGCGCGGTTACGCCCCTAAAAATGAATCTGACCCGCAAATCGGGCAACCACCTCGATGACGACTGCGGCCGGATAGAGGATCGCTTGCGAGAGCAGCGATCCAATGATGGCCGTCAGCGAGAGATAGAACACCATGGAGCGAACCTCCTGGACGGTACGCTTTCCGTGGATTGCCTGGTCGGTGATCATCGACGACGTCGGGTCGACGAAGAGCGTGAAGGCAATGGTGCCGACCCCATTGATGACTCCGGAGAGGCCGATCGCGGTACGAGCGACGTCGCCGTCGAGAACCGAGGCAAGGTACGATGCCTGGACGCCGATTGCGTACACGCACATGACGACCGTGTTAAAGATGAGCAACCGCTTGGGAACGGCACGCCAATCGAAGGAGCGCAGCTCCGCAAGCGTGGGGAGACGCTCGGAGCGAAGGACATCGCGGATAACCGCCGGCGCGGCGAGCCGCAGCAGCGAGTGCGGTACGGACCCCCTAGCTTCAAACGAGTGTACGCCACGACGAAAGAGATACGTGAACATCGGCAGGAATATCGAAAAGGCGACCATGCCGCACGTTCCGGCGAAGACGATAAGTCGCAGCTGGAGCTCGAAGACGTGGTGCCAACCCGCAACGTTTGCGACCGCGTTCCCGGCTACGTCGGAGAGCGGTCCCACGAAAAACGCCATGAAGAGGTTGGCGAGGCGCCCCGTCGTCACGAACAGATTGAAAAGTGAGATGGAGGTCGCGATGCGTTTGGTTTGCACGCCGGCGAGGCGGGCCGCGTAGGCTCCAATCGTCACGCCCTGGACGATAAACGTGATGGCCATCGCGCCGATGAGCTTCCCCGACCACAGGTGCGGCGTCGCCGAGGCCAGCATTACGCGGCGGTACGGCTCCAATCGATAGCGGATTCATCGACCGGGCCGATAATGCACAGCCCGAGATTCTCTTCCAACAAGAGCTCCTGCGCGAGTTGCTGGACGTCGTCGGGCGTGACGGCATCGATGCGCCGCTCGACTTCCTCGGAGTCGACGTGCCGCCCCAGCGCAAACTCGTTGCGCCCCAAACGAATCATTCGGCTCGAGGTGGACTCGAGCTGGAGCGTGAGGCTGCCTTTGATATGCTCTTGGGCGAGCCGAAACTCGTCGTTCCCGATCGGCATCGATCGCGCCGCAGCGAGTTGCTCGACGATCAGATCGATGCACGACTGCACGTTCTTGGGCGATGCGCCGGCGTAGATCCCAAAGAGGCCGGCACGCCGGTAGGCGGCTTGGAACGAGTAGACGGTATAGACCAGCCCGCGCTTCTCGCGGATCTCTTGGAAGACGCGGCTCGACATGCCCCCGCCCAAAACTGTGTCCAAAACCAAGAGTGCGTACCGGCGTTCGTCGGCGACGTCTAAACCGCGGCTCCCGAGAACAAGGTGAGCTTGCTCGCCGTCCTTGAACCGAACGTGCCGCGCCGGCGTCGTTGCCGGGGCGTCCGGTTCGGGCGAAATGCTCGCGCCTTCGAACTCGGCAAAACGCTCGGCTACCAGTTCGACGAAGCGATCGTGCTCGACGTTGCCCGCGGCCGCTACGACGACGCAGTTCGGCGCGTAGTGCGCCCGCATATGCAAGCGCAAGTCCTGCGGGCTCACGGCTAAAACGGTCTGTTCGAATCCAATCGTGGGTTCGCCCAAACTCGAACCGCTCCACATCGTCTGCAGGAAAAGATCGTGGATCAAGTCCTCGGGCGAGTCCTCGTACATCTTGATCTCTTCCAGGATGACCTGTTGTTCCTTGGCAAACGCCTTCGGATCGAATAGCGGGTGGAGAAACATGTCGGACAGCACGTCGAGGGCCAGGGGCACGTGGCGATCGATGACCTTCGCGTAGTAACACGTCGCCTCCTTATCCGTAAAGGCGTTCATGTTGCCGCCGACGCCGTCCATAGCTTCAGCGATCTCTCGTGCGCTGCGGCGCGGCGTGCCCTTAAAGAGCATGTGCTCGACGAGGTGCGAGATTCCGCGGCGCTCGTGAGTCTCGACCGCCGAGCCTACGTCAGCCCAAATGCCCACCGTCGCGGAACGCACGCTCGGCATCGCTTCGGTCAGCACGCGAAGGCCGCTGGGGATGGTCGTCTTGTTATACACGTGCGAAGCTCACGTTTCCGGCCTGAAGGCGTCGTGCACCCATTGCGCGTCCCAGAAGATGCCGTCGCTCTCGCCCATTGCCCGCGCGTGCAACGACTGCGTGCTTTCGCTGCGCAGCACGGTCAAGCTGAAGACCGTTCGCGAGGTCGGGCGTGCCAGGTCGCCGTTAACGATCTCGCCCTTGGTTACGTCGATCGGAACCGCCGCCCAGAAATCTATTTCTTCTGTGTCCGGAGCGGTCGAAAAGATATTTCCCGTCAGCGAGACGATTTCGTCGACGAAGTCCGCTCGGGTCAGTGCGTGGTGAAACTTCACGCCCCAGATTCGAACGCCGACGATCAAATGCCCGTCCAGCTCGTTAGCCGAGACTTGGCTTACCTCCGCAGGCCACTGCGTCCGAAAGATTGCCCGACCGATGTCCTCGGCGATATCGCGCCGGTTGCCAACGGCGCGGGCCGCCGCGTCGAGATCGGCAACGCTCGGCGAGGACGCCCATGCGATCGAACTCGCCGCCATAAATGCGAGCACGGTTGCGACCGCGGCCTTAGTACGACTGCGCAAAATAGGCCCTGGCCTTTGCCGGTTCGCCGCAGGCGACGCAACGAACGTCGCCTTCCTGGAGTTCCCTGACGACACGGGTCGTCGCCGTGGTCGCGCGTTTTATTTCCGCTTCGCACTCGGGGCGTTCGCACCACGCGATATCGACCATCCCGGCCCGCGTGCTGCAGAGCTCCAAAAACTCAGTTCGGTCGGTCGTGGCGATCGTATGATCCAGCAAGAAAGACCGTGCCTGCGAGTAGAGAGAGGCTTGAATTTCCTCGAGCAGGCGGCGCAGCGTCGGTTCGACTTCGTTAAGCGCAACGCTTTGACGCTGGCCCTCGTCCCCTTTGCTTCGATCTCGCCGCGCGAGCACTGCGGTCCCCGCATCAACGTCGCGCGGCCCGATCTCTATCCGAACCGGAACCCCGCGCAGATCCCATTCGCTGTACTTCCAACCCGGCTGTTCGTCGCGATCGTCAACGCGCACACGCAAGCCCTCGGCGGTCAATTTCCGCGCCGCTTCGCGGCAGACTTCGATCGCCCGGTCGTCGCCGGAACGCACGATCGGCACGAAGACCGCTTGGGTCGCAGCCAGCTTGGGGGGAATGCGAAGGCCCCGGTCGTCGCCGTGGGCCATGATGACGGCCCCAAGCATTCGCCAGGAGATGCCCCACGAGGTGGTATACACGTACTTGACCGTCTGGTCCGCGTCGGCAAACTTGATGTCGTAGGCTTTGGCAAAGTTCTGACCCAAGTCGTGCGACGTCCCCGACTGCAACGCCTTACCGTCGGGCATCAACGCTTCGATCGAAAAGGTCTCAACGGCGCCGGGAAAGCGTTCGCTGGCGCTCTTGCGGCCCGAGTAGACCGGCAGCGCCGCGACGTTCTCCGCGAAGTCTCGATAGAGGTCGAGGATCGTCAGTGTTTCCTCGCGCGCCTCTTGCGCAGTGGCGTGAGCCGTGTGGCCCTCCTGCCAGAGAAACTCCATCGTGCGCAGGAAGGGCCGTGTAGCCTTCTCCCATCGCAGCACGTTGGCCCATTGATTGATCAGAATCGGAAGGTCGCGGTACGATTCGACCCACTGGGCGTACATCGTTCCGATGATGGCTTCCGAGGTCGGGCGAATCGCCAGGCGTTCCGTCAAGACCTCGTTGCCGCCTTGGGTCACCCATGCGACCTCAGGAGCGAATCCTTCGACGTGCTCGGCCTCCCGAATCAACAAACTCTCGGGGATCAGCAGCGGAAAGTATGCGTTCTCATGACCGGTCGCCTTAAAGCGCGCGTCGAGTTCGCGCTGAAGGTTCTCCCAAAGCCCAAACCCGTGCGGACGCAGAACGACGCATCCGCGCACCGGTGAATACGAGACGAGCTGAGCCCGTAAACACACGGCAGTATACCAAGCGGAAAGGTCGGCCGATTTTGGAGGGATCTCCTTGACGGCGCCTCCGGCGAGCGCTTCGGACATGACCGGGGGCGGTTTCGCTATGGCGCTCGAACGGCCTTCGTATGCCGAAACTCACCCGAATCTACACCCGCACGGGCGACGGAGGGACGACCGGTCTGGTCGGCGGCCGGCGCGTGAAGAAAAGCGCGCTTCGCATTGCGACGTACGGCAC
>JBEKRW010000141.1:0-6309 GCA_049517595.1 Candidatus Cybelea sp.
GAAAGGCACCTCAACGCCTGCGAGAATTTTAATCGCTGCATCGACCTAGCGGAAACCAATCTAGTTTCCATCGTTCACGGCGACGACGAAGTTCTGCCAGGCTACGCGAATGAACTCCTCGGTCTCGCCGCTCGCCATCCCGAAGCTGCTTTGCTTTTTCTGGCCGCCCGTATCATCGGTGCCGACTCGCAAGCTTGCTTCTCTTTCGTCGATTGGTTCAAGCTGTTCCTGATGCCGCGGGGAGACGGCGACTTCGTACTTTCGGGCGAGGCTTCGCTACGGTCGATCGTAAGAGGCAACTGGATCAACGGGGGAGCTCTTTGCTATCGAAAGAACCGGCTGGGCGAAATCCGCTGGGACCCCCGGTATCAGATGACCGCCGATCTCGATCTTTTCTCGCGCGTTATCCTAGCTGAAAAAATCATGGCCGGCACGAGGCGCCCGCCTTCCTACTCGTATCGCAGGCATCTCGGGCAGACTACCGCTGAACTCAGTGCAACTCTATACCGTTTCCGCGAAGAATCGCTGATGCTTGACATCATCGCCGATCGCGCATGCCGCCGCGGCTGGTGCTCAGCGGCCAAAGCTGCCCGCAGAAAGGCGATCCTGCAGTTACATCTCTCAACCTATCTCCTCCGCGACGCCGCCCGTCTCTCGCTGGAATCCGCCCGCGAAAAGTTGCGTCTCCTACGAGAGATTCGGAAAACAACGTTCACCGGTCGCGATCCGTGAGGACTCGAACCAACGGACTCAGGTCGGCCGCCGCCCGCGCCCGACCGTGGAGGACGAGCGACACCGTTGGCCAAGACGCCTAGCAACTCCGTGGGGAAACCGCATCATGGCATCGATTATCATTGCTAGCCTCATCATTACGGCGGTGTACGTCGGCACGAAGCGGCTATCAGGCCTTCAGACCGTCGGCGTAGTCGCCATCACGCTAGCCGGAATAATCCTGGCAATCTTTCCTGAACTTTCGAGCCAAGTCGCGACGTTTCTGCACGTCGGGCGCGGCACGGACCTCATCGTTTATCTCGCCGTGCTTGCCGGCCTCTTCGTAGCCTCCAACTTCTATTTCCGCTTTAAACGCCAGGAAGCGCTTTTGATTGCGTTAGCGCGTCAGAGCGCGATCGATCACGCCCACGCTGCAACTGGCACGTCCGCCGCGCCTTCAGTGGCGGACGGCGATCGAGCGGTAGAGCAAGTCGAGGATAATCTTCACCGAATCGAACCCTGATTGTCCCTTCCTCTTCGAGTACTCTGTGTAAACGATCACCACCGGTACCTCGACGAATTTTAGCTTCGAGGCGCCGAGCTTTTGCAGAATCTCTGAAGCATGCGCCATCTGAGGCTGCTCGATCTTAATCACCTCCGCAGCCTTGCGTGTGAACATGCGCAGACCGTTGTGCGTATCGGTGACCCGAACGCGCGCATGGACGTGGGTAAACGTGAGCGCCGCCCGCAGCAGCATGCGGCGCGAGAACGGTACGGCGGTTTGGCTCCCCAGGAATCGCGATCCGAGGGCGACGTCCGCTTGGGATACCTCGAGTGCCTTGCGGAGATCGTCAATTGAATCCGGCGAGTGCTGGCCGTCGGCATCAAACGTACACACGTATTGTGCCCCGCGCGCGAGCGCGTACTCGATCCCCGTCGCCAGTGCCGCACCCTGTCCGAGATTAACGACATGCTCGAGAACGTAGGCCCCAGCTCGCAACGCTAGTTCCGGCGTTCCGTCGGCCGAACCGTCGCTGACCACACAGACCTGCGTGTAGCCACGGCGCCGCAACGACGTCACGACGCCGGCGATCGTCTTTGCCTCGTTGTAAGCTGGTATGATGATCCAGACGTTCTCGCGCGATACGATAAACTGAGAAGTTGCAGAGGTCATGTCGAGGTGCTCAGCGTGACACGTTGGGCGCTCAGGGCGACATGGTGCTTCGAGGCCAGGAGGAGCGCAGGCACCGCCAGCAAGAGTAAGCCCAGCCAAGTCGGTAGCCGCAGTAGCCACATTACCGGGTTGTTCGTCGAGGCATTCAGCACGAAGCTGCGCCAGCTTGCCTCCGCCAGACGCGGATCGATAGGCGGATATGCGTGCGCGTGCGCAGGACTGCCGCCTGCGGACGTCGCGGCGAGGTGAAAGAGGCCGGCAATAACGGCGCACGAGGCCAGCGCCGAGCCTAGCGCCAGCGTCCGGTCGCGGTGCCACAGGACGTAGACGAGATACGCCACGGGAAAGAATGGCGCCAGGAACAGTGCGAGCGACGTCGCGTTCATCCAGGGAACGGCGAGCACCACGAGTGACGCCAGGAGCCAACCGCGGTAGTCGCTCGCGCGCGCGAACAGCAGTAATGCTGCAGGGACCGCTGCGGCAATCTCGGCCGTATGCACGAACGATCCACCTAAGAGCGAAAATGCCGGCGGGACCAGAAGAACAAACGCCGGCTCGTCATAACGGCGCGCGAGCCGCATCGCGACCAGCACGCCGGCAGCAATCATCGTAACATAGGAGAGACTTCCGATCAGCACGGCGGTGCCGTCGGGCACACCCGCCGCAGCCGCGATCGTTGCTAGACTATATTGATTATCGCGCGAGACCTCGGCGAGTGCATGCGCCGGGACGACCGACGTAACAAACGCCAGCGTCTGCGCCCAACCACCGCTGACAACGGCGAGCGCTCCCAAAAGGGCCACGCCGAAGGCCAGCCTCAGCCGCATCGCGGGATAGGCAATGAAGAACGCTAGCGCGGCAGGGAGCGCGATCTGCGGCTCGACCATCGCCAGGGTTGCAGCGACTACCGCAAATGCAAGCCGTCCTCGCTGCACGCAGAGTGCCGCGACGACGATTAGCGTCAAGCCGAGCGGCATCATGTTGCCGGTCGAAAACGACGTAAGGCCAAGCGAAAGCCCCAACGCGCCCAATGCAACGGACAGCACTTGCCCCGTAATGGCCGATAAGCCACAGGCCGCAAGCCCGATCGCAATTGCGAGGCCGATCCACCACACTACGGCCGCCACCGGAAAGGGCAGCAACGTCAGCGGCGAAAGCAACGCCATCACGTACGGCGGATATGGCGCCGGAACCGTGACGTTTGGCGGTACGTGATAGTACGGCGAAGGGGTGCTCGCTTCGCAGTCGTGCAGCGACGTTACGAAATACGGATTAAGGTGCTCGCGTTGCGCGAGTGACGCGCAATAATAGGCGCGGAAGTCCACCCCAAGCCACCCACTTGCCCGATCGCCCCCAAACTGCAGCGCGATCGGGACGATCGTGCAGAGAATCGCCACGATCACGGCCGGCGCAAACGCCGCGCGAACCTGGAACGCCCGAGACTGCTGCACAAGCATGGCTACGAGCAGGGCGAGGCCCGCCCACGTAGGAATTCGCACGGCCCAGGCTGCGAGGCTTCCCGCCGACCCTGCTCGCGAGTATCCACTCCACGAAGCTTCGGGTAGTCGCGGATCGATCGCCGGGGCGATGCCTTGCATGCCGAAATGTGGCCCGCTTAGGGTGTACAGATGCTGCAGCCCAAAGACCATCACGGCCGCCGCGAGCCCCGTCAAGAGAACGACCCTGGTATTCTTCTCCCAAAAGCGCCACGCAAGATAGGCAGCGGGCACGAACGGGGCGACGATTAGCGCGGGCGAGACGACCCATCCCCACGGAATGGTGAGCAGCAGAAGCGCGACGATCGACGCATTGCGATACCGCGCCTGCGCGCTACATGCAAGCAGTGTCGCGGCGGGCACGGCTGCCGCAATCTGGGTGATGTGGATGAAGCTTCCGCCAAAAACGGCAAAGGCCGGCGGAACGCAGACGATAAACGCGGGGTTGCGGGTCTCTTTCGCGAGTTTCCCTCCCACGAAGATGCCGCCGAGCAACATGGCGAGGTACCACAGAGCGCCTGCTCGCAGCGCCGCGCCGGGAGCCATGCCGATTGCGGCCAAGATAGCGCTGAGACTATATTGCGTGTCACGCGTCACCTCGGAGAGCGCGTGCGCCGGAAGGACGCTGCTGAAGTATTCGAGATTGACCGACGGCCCGAGAAATCCAAACGACAGCGCCGCGAGCGCGACGAAGCACACTGCGAGCAGCCAGCGCGTCGGCGGAGCCCAAATCGCTAGCCCCAAGCAAACCGGGAGCCCGAGATGCGGTTCGATCATCGCGCCCGCTGCGAAGATCGCAGCGAGGCGCCAGCGTCCGCTCCATGCCGCATAGGCGGCAACGCACGTGCAGCCAACCGCGAGCGGAACGACCTCGCCGAACGGCAGCGAAAGCGCGCCGAGCGACAACGCGAACGTCGCCAGCGACATCTCCCAGGTGATGCCGGCAAATCGCGTCAGCGTCGCAACGCACGCAAACCAAGCGAGCAATAGCAATGCGACCCAGAGCGTCGCCGCGACCCCAAAGGGAAGGAGTGAGAACGGAATAAGTGCCGCAATTGCGTATCCGGGAAGGGGCGCGGGAATCGTTACACCGGGATGCTTTTGATAGAAGGCCGCAGGCAGGATGCTGCGTTCGCACGCACTTAGCGGCTCAGTTCGATAGGGGTTGGCGCCTTGCGACGCGACGCGCGCCGCGCAATAGAACGCGCGAAAGTCGCCGAGAAAAAAACCGGTGCGCGTGACGATGCTTGTCTGCGCGCCCAGCGCCAGCAGGGTCGCCACGACGATGCCGGCGGCGATCCACGGCCTTCCCACGAGCTTATGAGCCCGAGGCGATAGGCAGATCGGCTTCGGCTGTCTGTTGGTAATCCATCTCGGCGGCAATCTCCGAGAGGCGCTCGAGGATCATCACGTGGCGGTGCTCCAAAATCGCCGACAGTGTTGCTACCCACGGCTCGTGCGCGTCGCCGATCAACAGGTTGCCCCGATAGAGGCGGCCCGCACTTCGATAATGCGCGTGTGCGACGCGACCCTCGCCGCGTGCGTACTGTTCGTCTCCGTCGTTCACGTGCGCGACAAATCCGTTGACGTCAACGATCACGTTCTCCAAATCGAGCGCCAACTCGTCCCCGGCGCGGAAATACGAGTCGACACGATCGAAACCGACGATTTGCGCGATCGCTTTGCGTATATTCGAGCACGCGGTGCGCAGGCTTTGAGCGACCAAGTGCTTCTCGGCATCCGGCCAGAAAACTTGGCCCAGCTCGGTGCGCGAAACGCTGCCGCTGGGATGCAACGCAAGGTACTTGAAGAGTTGACGGTCGCGACGGCGGATCCACTCGATCGGCTGGCGATCGACTTCAGCCCGGAACCATCCGAACAGACGCACCTGCATCGGCGTAACCGCTTGGACACGACGTCCGTACCGATCGTAAACGCGGCTGCGCGAGAGCGCTCGCAGCGGGCGGTAGCCGTCGGGCGTATGCGTGACGAACAATCCTTGCTCTTCGAGGGCCTGCAACTGCTGGCGGTCGTCGAGATAGGAACCGCTCATCAACTTGAAGACAAGGTTTGAATCCTTTTCGGAGACGTGTTTGACGGCATCGGAAATGAACTCGTTAAAGAGATGCCCGTGGCGCAAGCGCCAGTTCTCGAAAGCTTGAGCTAGGCCGCAATTGTCTTCAGCCGCTTTGCGCAGTGCGCTGCTCACGACGTGGGGCCAACCGTCGGTGACTTCGAGCATACGCAGCACGTCGGCGTGCGAATGCGACACTTCGAGGGTTTCGGCCAGATGCCGGATACCGGCGGCATCAAAGGCGAGCCGTTCCGCATCGCAGAGCGACGCGGTACCTTGGGCGACCAAACGACCAACTTGGAACGCCGCGCGCGAGCGACAGGCGATCAGCAGCGAAACGTTTTCGGGGAGATCCTCGATGAGCGCTACGATCGCGTCGGCCCCACTACTATCGGGGACGGCGGCACAATCCATCGCGAGCTCCATTGGGGCACGTGCCGCCAAGGCCGCGACGACATCTTCATGGGATCGAAGCTCGAGGTCTTGGTCCAGCACGCGAGCGATGGTGTTCCACACAGCTTCCGCATTGGAGCCTGCGGCAACGACGCAATACCTACCATTGGGGGAACAGTGCTGGAGATAACCGAGGATGGCCATCGTTTTCCCGAAGCCGGGCGGAGCGACCAAGAAACGAACGGGGACGCTCTTAAAGCGGGCGAGCCACTCCTCGAGTTGCGCCCGGCGAACGATTGAGGGCCCCAAACGAGGCAACTTCGAGTTCACGTCTTATCCAGAGAAAGCAAAATGTGTACCCACCTCTGGAACCCCATTGTATAATTTTGTTAACATATATGCAAGCAGGCGAAGTTTTGCGCCGCTTACGGCATAAGCCGACGGCTGAGCCGATCTATAAA
>JBEKRW010000142.1:0-6201 GCA_049517595.1 Candidatus Cybelea sp.
GGCGCCGCTGCAGCGCTGCTCTCCTGCGAGGGCGAGGGCCCGACGGTTGTGGGCGGCGGTGAGTTCACCTGGCCCGAGTCGCTCGACGTGATGGGCTGGGAGGTCACGGGTGACGGACTCAAGGCCATCTTTTCGCGCGACATCCCCGAACTGGTGACGACGCGACTGCACGATGTCGCCGTCGACTTTCTTTCCGAGCGGGGTCTGGCGTTAAGCGATATCGATCGCTTCGTCTGCCATCCCGGAGGGGCGAAAGTGCTCGACGCATTGGCGCTCGCGTTCGAAATCGAGCCGCAGCGGCTGAGCGATGCTCGCGACGTCTTGCGCGATTACGGCAACATGTCGGCGGCCACGGTGATGTTCGTGCTCGAACGCGCGCTCGCGTCGGCCACACCGTGGAGGCGCGCGCTGCTCAGCGCCCTCGGCCCCGGCTTCACCGCCGGCTTCACCCTCCTTGAAAACCCGTGAGCGTTCTCTACGTCGTCCTCGCCCTCGTCGCGCTGCAACGCATCGCCGAGTTGTTCTACTCCGCGCGCAACACGCGCCGGCTTCTCCAGCGCGGCGGCATCGAGATCGCGGCCTATCAGTACCCGTTCTTCGTGTTGCTTCACGGCGCGTGGCTGGCGAGCATGGCCATTCTCATCCCTGCCGCGACGCCGCCGAACTGGTCGCTGCTGGCGCTGTACGCACTCGTGCAGCCGCTACGGATTTGGAGCATCGCAAGCCTCGGACCGTATTGGACCACGCGCATCATAACCATTTCCGGAGAGCCGCTCGTGCGGCGTGGCGCATACCGCTTCTTCCGCCATCCGAACTACATCGTCGTCTGCGCCGAGATCGCCGTCCTGCCGCTCGCTTTTGGTGCAGTCGAAATCGCGATCGTCTTCTCCATTCTCAACGCGGCGCTACTTTCGTGGCGCATTCGCCTCGAGGAACGCGCGCTGCGCAGCCGCTAGGGCAGTCTTTGAGCCGAGTCCGGATGTTTTTCGTCAACAGCCCGGTTTCAAATCACTTGTCTGAAGGCGTGTAGGCCGCCGCGGGGACGTACCCGCCGAAATTGACGCTTGGCCGTCTCTTCCAAACGTTGTCTGCGACTTTCCCAAGGTCGAGCCATCCGTACGAATCGCCTACGACGAACTTTGTATCGTCCTTGTTAAAGCCGCCGGAAAGGGGTGAGCCCTGGCCCAAGAAATTTTCCTTGGTCGGGCCCAGAATCGTTGGCGATTCGCTTGAGACGAATGGAAGTGCGTATTGTGAAATCGTACGCCGGCACTCGTCGCTGACGTTAACCGCCTGGGCGCCATTCTTCGTGCTCACGTAGACGCCGCCACCGCATTCGAACGTGCCCGGCACAACTATGGACACGAACTGGGGGTCGGTCGTCGGGTTCGTAATCTCGCCGAGCCCGTAACCGTTCTGGGAGCCGTTGGACCCAAAATAATCGATCCAGATGTTGCCGCTGCTGTCTGCGTCCATGAAGTACACGGTGCACACGGGTTCACAACCCTGGCCTAGGTCGATGTAGGTCGGGTTAGACGATGGCGAGTTCGCGGGCCACCACTCGACGCCCGAGCCGTAGCTGTACGCGCAGCCGGAAGTGCAAATCTCTTCCTCCGAGTACGGGATTGAAGCGAATACGTGGGTCCCGTCCGTGGCTACGTCGTAGGCGTAGGAATACCAATAGGCACATTCGCTGGTGGGTTGCGGACATCCCACATCGTATCCGTTTTGGAAGGTGCCAGCGCTGTTGAACTGCTGCACGACGCCGTTCTCGAGATCTCCGTTATACTCGCAGGCATCCCATATGTTTTGCGAATGGTCGATCTTGAGGCCCTGCGGATAAAGGCAGCCGTAGGCCTGCGCGTCGATGCTGGAGATCGTCTTTCTCCCGTTCTTTTTCTGTCCGGCGAGATAACTGGAGTTGGAGTTCGCAGCCCAGATAACGACGGAGGCTGTGTTGCCGTGAATGAGGGCTCGCGTCTGGGGGCGACGCGCGGCTTGTTTCAGCACAAGCGCCATGACCTCGGGAGTCGCCGGAGCCGGCAGTTTGCCCTCGGCCTGCAGCCTGATCAGTCTCAAAGCGCTAATCGGTCCGACGCGGCCGTTGGGGCGCAAATAGTGGGGCACGCCTCCAGAAAGGGTCGCCGTCAAGGTACCGGGAGGGAAACCGGAGAGGGCCTGCGTCGACTGTGGAATGTTCGAACATCCCGCGAGCAACGCGGCGTTGATGACGGCCGATAAAAAGACCGTAGTAGTAGCGGATAATGCGCGCATGAGGTCGAGCCTCCTAAATCTGGCGGGAGGTTTTCCCTTATGGTCGATAACCGGCGGACTAGTCCTCTCGGCCGGTGTGAAAACCTCGCGTTTATCGCGAGACGCGATCGATGGCGTCCTCGCCTTCGATTTTGCCCGGCGTGCGACGCGCAACGCCTTCTTCTTGCGCGGCATTCGCGACCGCTTTGGCAACCGCATCGACAACGCGAACGTCGAAGACGCTAGGAATCACGTATTCGGGGCTGCGCTCGTCCTCGCCGACGATCTCCGCGATCGCATAGGCGGCGGCAAGTTTCATTCGTTCGGTGATCCGCGAGGCGCGGACGTCCAGAGCGCCGCGAAAGATTCCGGGGAATGCCAGCAGATTGTTCACCTGATTGGGAAAATCGGAGCGCCCGGTGGCAATAACCGCCGCCACCGGAGCCGCAACGTCGGGCATGATCTCCGGATTTGGATTGGCCATTGCAAAGACGATGGGATCGCGTCCCATGCTCGCGATGTGCTCGGGCTGCAAGATGCCCGGAGCGGAGACGCCGATGAAGACGTCGACGCCGGCTAATACTTCACGCAGCGAACCACGGCGGTTCTCGAGATTGCAATGCTCGGCCAGCCAGCGCCAGTGCGGGTTTTCGTAGCGGTCGGTGCGATTGAGCGCGCCGAGGCGATCGACCGGGATAACGTCGCGCACTCCAGCGCCCAACAGCATCTTAATCGTCGCGGTGCCTGCAGCGCCGCTTCCCGAGACGACGACCTGCAGATCCTCTAGCCGCTTGCCGACCACGCGCGCGGAATTGATGAGAGCCGCAAGAATCACGACCGCGGTGCCATGCTGATCGTCGTGCATCACCGGAATATCGAGCGCTGCGATCAAGCGGTCTTCGATCTCAAAACAGCGGGGGGCGCTGATGTCTTCGAGATTGATTCCACCGAACACCGGCGCGATGCGCACGACCGTTTCAACGATCTCGTCGACGTTCTTGGTGTCGAGGCAGATCGGGAACGCGTCGATGTCGGCGAACTGCCGAAAGAGCATCGCTTTGCCTTCCATCACGGGAAGGGCGCCGAGCGGCCCGATGTCGCCCAAGCCGAGCACGGCCGTCCCGTCGGTGACGATCGCCACCATGTTGCGCTTGATCGTGAGTTGGAAGGCTTTGCCGGGGTCGGCGGCGATCGCCATCGAGACACGCGCCACGCCGGGGGTGTAGACCGTCGAAAGATCCTGACGCGTTTTGATCGCGATCTTCGGCTCGATGCGAATCTTGCCGCCGATGTGCGCGAGAAAGGTCGAGTCGGCCGCGAAGATGATTCGAGCGCCGTCGATGCTTTCGACGGCCTTGCGGACGTCATCGGCAACGGCATCGGAAGCGACGCCGATCGTGACGTCGCGAACGACGCGCGTTCGGGCGACGGTGTGCATGTCGACGGCGCTGATAGCTCCGCCGGCATCGCCGATCGCGTTGGCGAGCACGCCGAACGCGCCGGGCTCGTTCGGCGTCTCGATTCGGAGTACGAGCGTTAAACTGATTGCAGGCTGCGTCACGTTTCTAGTTCCCGCTTACCATCAGCTCGGAGACGCGAAACGACGGCGAAACGACCGCCGCATCGAACTGGAGGTCGTTCGCGATTGCATCGATATTCGCAAGCATGTCCACATACTGTCCCGCGACGGTAAACTCATCGATCGGATACGCGAGTTCGCCATTCTCGATGAAGAAGCCGCGGGCCCCGCGGCTGTACGTCCCCGAGGCATGTTCGGTCGCAAAGCCGATCGTATCGAGCACCAAAACGCCGAGCGGCGTCGCAGCGATCAGTTCGGCAAGCGACATCGCCCCCGGTTCGAGGTAGAAGTTGTTCGGGCCGATTCCGCCGCCGGTTGAGTTGCCCGTGGTGGCGGCGCCGAGCTTGCGCGCGTAGTACGTGTCGTATAGAAACGTTTGCAGCGTTCCGCGCTCAAAAACCGCATTACGCTGTGTCGGAACGCCTTCACCGTCGAAAGGCGAGCTGCCCAGCTTGCCCACCAGCCGTCCGTCGTCCACGATGGTTACGAGTTCGCTGCCGACGCGGCTGCCGGTTCGCTCCGTTAGCCACGAGTTGTCGACCGCCACGTTGGCGGCCGAGACCGCCGAGAAGACGTCGTCGAGAAACATCGCGGCCACGTCGCGCTCGAAAATCACGGGCACGCGCATCGTCGGCGGCTTTCGCGCGCCAAATAGATCGACCGCGCGGCGCACGGCCATCGTTGCCACCGCTGACGGCGCTTCCAGGTCGCCAAGGTATCGTCCGGCGGTTCCATAGTGCGCGATTCGTTTGATGCCGCCATCGAGGGCGACGGGGCCGGTCGAGCGGCCCGCGCGCGTCCATTTGTACACGGCCGAAAACCCCGAGGTGTTCGCGATTGCCGTGACCGCGATGGCGTCGGTGTAGTTAGAGCCGCTGGAGTTGACGACGCGCGCGTCGGCCTCGCGGATCAAGCGTTCGAGTTTGATCGCGTCGTCGAGCTTGTCGGCGCCGTCGCGATCGGCGATGCGAGAATCGAAGAGGGCCAGATCGACGTCCTCGGTCGCGACGACGTCGGGAAGCCCCGCAAACTCGTCGACGGCCACTTGGTCCGCCTGCGCGGCCGCTCGACGAATCGCTTCCTTCATTCCTTCGGGCGAAAAATCAGAGGTCGTCAGCGTTGCCTTGCGGCCGCCCCGGAAGACGCGCATGAAGAGGCCCTTGCCGGTGGAGGCTTCGAGCTTGGAAATCGCGCTGTCACGCGCTTCGGCGTGGAACCGCCGAGCAATGGAGACGGAAGCCTCGGCGCTGTCGGCGCCCGCGGCGCGTGCGAGCTCGAGCGCCTCGGCGGCCAACTCGATCGCGCTGGCATCATCCATGTTGCGTACCGCCGACCGTGATGGACGAAATCTTCACCGTCGGCATGCCCACACCGACGGGCACGCTCTGGCCGCCCTTACCGCAGGTGTAATGGCCACGCGCGAGGCGACTGTCGTTGCCGACCGCCACGACTTTCCTCATGGCATCCGGGCCGTTTCCCACGATCGTCGCGTTTCGAACCGGTGCCGTGATCTTTCCATTCTCAACTAGGTAGCCTTCGCCAACCATGAAAACGAAGTCTCCCTTGGCGATCTCCACTTGGCCGCCTGCGAAGGACTTTGCATAGATTCCGCGCTGGGTCGAGGCGACGATCTCCTCGACGGTCGAGTCGCCGTTGGGCATGTACGTATTGCACATGCGCGGCTGCGGAGCGTACCGGAAGGATTGCCGCCGGCCGCTGCCCGTCGAATGAGCGCCCATCAAGCGCGCGTTGAGCGTGTCTTGCATATAGCCGCGAAGCACGCCGTTTTCGACCAGCACCTTATGCTGCCCCGGCACGCCCTCGTCGTCGACGTTAACGCTGCCCCGCTCCTCGTGCAAGTTTCCATCGTCGTAGATCGTCACCAGCTCGCTTGCCACGCGTTCGCCGACTCGTCCGCTGTAGAGTGACGTGCCACGCCGGTTGAAATCGCTCTCGAGTCCGTGGCCCACGGCCTCATGGAGCAGCACGCCGCCGCCCCCGGCTCCGACGATCATCTCCATCTCGCCCGCTGGGGCGGGCGCCGCGGAGAGGTTGACGGTCGCGATGCGAGCGGCGTCTTCGGCAAGCATCTCGGGCGTTTGCCGATCGAAATACGCAATGGTTGTACGCCCGCCGTCGCCGACATATCCGGAACTGCGCTCCTTCTTGTCGCTCGCCACGGCTTGGATGCCGAGCGTAACGAGGGGACGACAGTCCCGCACCATCCGGCCTTCACTCGTCGCGATCCATACTTCCTGGATCTCGTCGACGACCTGCGCGTTCACGGCGACGATGCGAGGATCGTAGCGGCGCGCGGTGCCGTCCGCGCGTTGCAGCAGCGCGGCATAGCGCGCGCCGTCGATCGCCGT